>JAFRFV010000223.1 GCA_017434185.1 Coriobacteriales bacterium | reverse complement strand
TTCATACGGCGGCTGGATGCCTACTTGAGATACTATTGCGAAAGACGCATCAAGAAGGCGTTGGGCTGGATGAGTCCCAACGAGTTCCGCAGGAGTCGGGGGTACGCCGTCTAGGCGGTCCAAGAAAAAGTCCGCACCCCCGATTCCTCGAGTTTCTACATGGCTGCAAAAAATAGCACATGTTTCTGCTATTATCTGCAGTTGCGTAGACGAACGCGCGACCCGAAAAGAAGGAGTCTTAATGCTCATCCTCACACACGATACCGCCAACGAGTTCTGGCATCTTCCTCGTGAGCGGAACCTCAACGTCGCCCAGCGCCGGCAGCTGGGAGAGGCATGGCGACTCATGACCGTCGGCGACGGCTATGTCGACACCTACTACGAACGCGCGACGCTGCGTCGCCTGCAGGATAGATGGCCGCAGCTCTCCAGCCCTCTGCACACCGTCTACAAGCCGGGCGAGCGCAAGCAGACCAACGAACGCTTCGTCTATCATCTGCAAAACGCTGATCTGGGAGGATGCGACCTCATCCGCGTGTGGAACGACCTGCTGGTCGCGAGTCCAGAGCTGGTGTTCATCCAGATGGCAGCGTCCCTCGATCTCATCCCGCTCATAGAGCTGGGTTACGAGTACTGTGGCTCCTTCTTCGTCGACACCACAGGTACCCTGCGCAATCGCAAGCTCATGACCACCCCGGGCGACCTACTTGCGAGAGCGAACAGATATCGCGGCCCAGGAGCTCGCAAAGCGCGCTTGGCGGCGAAGTACGTGCTGCCCGGCGCCGATTCACCGCGCGAGGTGGTCCTGGTGATACTCCTCACGTTGCCCCGCTATTGGGGCGGCTACAACCTGAGCAAGCCAGTGCTCAACCATGACATCCACCTGAGCGCGGAAGGCAGGGAGATCCTGGGCTTCCCCACAGTCGCTCCGGACCTGTGCTGGCCCGACGCCAAGGTGGCGGTGGAATACAACGGGCGGGATCACTTCGACGACGAGCGCAGCGCCCTGGACGCGAAACGCAGGAAGGCTCTGGAGGCGAGCGGGTATACGGTGATCGAGGTCACCAACAGCATGATCGACTCAGCGGCGAGCATGGATGCGCTGGCGAAGCGCCTCGCGAAGCTGCTGCACGAAACCCCTCGCCTGCGCGTGCAGATCGATGACTTCCCCAAGAAGCAGGAGGAACTGCGCAGTGCTCTCGGTCTTCACATGTAGATAAGCGCCGCGCTCCCGCGGCTCAGTCCAACTCGCGACTGTAGAGCGGGATGTAGCGTCCGGCACTCTGGAACACGGTGACCACGTCACCGCGCCCGCTCGCGTAGCTCTCGATGCCCGCCAGATACCCCACGTCCCTCACGACCGCGTCGCGGGCGATCGTCACGTGCGGGCGCAGCGGCTTGCGATCGAAGTCGAAGCCGCGTTCCCGCAGCTCAGCGCGCACGCGCTCTCCCAGCGCGATCACGCCGTCATCGGGAGATAGTCCCTGCCAGAGGACGCGCTTATCCCCACGACCGAAGGTGCCCAGACCCGCAAGCGACAGTTCGAAGCCCTCGACCCCCTCGCAGGCAGCGTCGACGGCCCGGCACACGGCCTCGACCCGCTCGGGCTCGATCTCGCCCAGGAAGGCGAGCGTCACGTGGTAGCTCTTGGGCGAACAGTAGCGTCCGGGCACGCTGTATCGCAGGCGCGTCGCCACCTGTTCCACGCCGTCCACCAGCGATTCTCCCAGTTCCAGGGCGATGAACACACGCATCGTTGCCCCTCCCGTTTGCATCAACCGCACGCATACCGTATATTGCATATCGTAGCAGTCCGCCACATCCAAAGGGGGGTGCGTTGGCCAAGATCATCGAACTCAAGAACATCGTCAAGTCATACGACGGAGAAGTCGTGATCGACCACTTGGACCTCTATATCAACGATAACGAGTTCCTCACGTTGTTGGGTCCATCAGGATGCGGCAAGACGACGATCTTGAGGATGATCGGTGGCTTCGCCACCCCGGATGAAGGCGACATCCTGTTCATGGGCGAGCGCATCAACGACGTGCCACCCAACAAGCGCAACATCAACACCGTCTTCCAGCGCTACGCGCTGTTCCCTCACCTGAACGTCTACGAGAACGTGGCCTTCCCGCTGCGTGAGAAGCGCATCCCCCACGACGAGATCGACACCCGCGTGCGCGAGATGCTCGACCTCGTGGCGCTCACCGGCTTCGATCATCGCAGCGTCAAGTCGCTCTCCGGTGGCCAGCAGCAGCGCGTCGCCATCGCCCGTGCGCTCATCTCCAAGCCCGCTGTCCTGCTGCTTGACGAGCCGCTCGCCGCGCTCGACCTCAAGCTGCGCAAGGACATGCAGGTCGAACTCAAGCGCATCCAGCGCGAGACCGGCATCACCTTCGTCTTCGTCACGCATGACCAGGAGGAAGCGCTCAGCATGAGCGACACCGTCATGGTGTTGAACGAGGGCCGCATCCAGCAGATCGGCCGCCCCATCGACCTGTACAACGAGCCCAAGAACGCCTTCGTGGCCGACTTCATCGGCGAAAGCAACATCCTGGACGGCGTCATGCTGGAGGACTTCAAGGTGCGTTTCAGCGGCCACACCTTCGAGTGCCTGGATGAGGGCTTCGCGCCCAACGAGCCCGTCGACGTGGTGGTGCGCCCCGAGGACGTCGACATCGTGCCCATCGAGCAGGGCCATCTGCAGGGCACCGTCACGAGCGTGACCTTCCTGGGCGTGCACTACGAGATCATCGTGGACATCCAGGACTTCAAGTGGATGATCCAGACCACCGACTTCTGCGGCGTGGGCGAGCACATCGGTCTCTTCCTTGACCCCGACGCCATCCACGTGATGAAGAAGTCCAAGTACTCCGACCTCTACGGAGACTACTCCACCTTCAGCGACGAGATGGAAGAGGACCTGATCGCCGCCGGAAGGATGGATGCCGAGTGAAAACGGAACCTCCAGGCGTAGCTGCCGTCGTCGGCCCCATCGAAGAACCCATCCTGCATCCCACATCCGGCACGACGCCCGCTGCCCTCTCCCCTCGTGGGGATAAGCGCGTCGACCGCAGTGTCGCAGCGCCGCTCGCCCCGTACTCCATCTGGGCGCTTATCTTCATAGTCGTGCCCTTGGGTTTCGTAGCCTATTACGCCTTCACGGACGTCGACTTCCACTTCACGCTCGACAACATCGTGAAGTTCTTCACCGCCACCTCGCAGGTGGTGGACGCGGACGGCAGCATGCGCGAGGTGCACACCTACCTGCGCATCTTCTATGTGTCGCTCAAGCTGGCGGTCATCAGCACCGTGATCTGTCTGCTCATGGGTTATCCCATCGCCTACATCATGTCGCGCGCGAGCGCCCGCACCCAGCGCATCCTGGTCTCGCTGGTCATGATCCCCATGTGGATGAACTTCCTCATCCGCACCTACGCGTGGATGACGATCCTGCAGGACACCGGCATCATCAACGAACTGCTGGGCACGGTGGGGCTGGGCAGCGTGCACATTATCGGCACGCAGGGCGCGGTCGTGATAGGCATGGTCTACGACTACCTGCCCTACATGATCCTGCCCATCTACTCGATCATGGCCAAGCTCGACCCCAAGCTGATCGAAGCCGCACGCGACCTGGGCTGCAACGCCTGGAGCACTCTGAAGCGCGTGATCCTGCCGCTCAGCCTGCCGGGCATCGTGAGCGGCATCATGATGGTGCTCGTGCCCAGTGTGAGTACCTTCTACATCAGCCAGAAGTTGGGTAACGGCATGTTCTATCTCATGGGTGATGCCATCGAGGCGCAGTACGTGGCCAACAACCTGCACTTCGCCGCTGCCATCGCGCTCATAGTGATGGTGGTGCTGGTGGCCATCAGGATCGCGGTG
>JAFRFV010000222.1 GCA_017434185.1 Coriobacteriales bacterium | reverse complement strand
TCCTAAAACGTCAGGATTACCAGCCCCATTTTCGCTTCGCAGCACGAGCAGCCGCCGGCTGGCTCCTCTGCCGCCGCTGGGGCTCCCGAATTCGCGGCCGCACCACTGCCTGTGGCGGGAGTCGCACTCGCAGCGCCGGCGCCAGCTGCGGGTGCGGTGCCGTTGCCCGCGGCGTCGGCGGCGGGCGCCACGACGGTGCCGTCGCTGTTGTAGATCACCACGTCGGCCTGCGCGCGCAGGTCGAGCAGGGAGGCATCGAACGCCTGCGTGTAGAGCTCGGTGTCGAGGGAATTCATGAGCACGGTGCTTATCTCCGGGGGCACCGCTTCCACCACCACATCGCCCGCGTCCTTGACGCTGGTGAACTCACTCGTGCAGAGGATGAGGTAGTAGCCGAAGTCGGTCTGCACCGGCTCGGAGCAGAGCTCCCCCACCTTGAGCTTATCCAATGCATTCTGATACTCGACGGGCAGCGTGGTCAGGCAATCCCAGCCCATGTCACCGCCGTTCTTGGCGGTGCTCACGTCTGCTGACTGCTCCTGCGCGGCGGCGGCGAAGTCGACGCTCAGGTTCTGGCTCTGCTGTAATGTGGCCAGCGTCTCCCTTGCCATCTCCTCGTCAGCGCGGTTGTACAGGATACAACTGGAGCGCTTGCCTTCGTACTGGGACGCGTGCGCGTTGAAATAGGCTTGCACCTGATCGCTGCTGGCCCTGGGCTTGACCACCTGGGTCTCCTTGAGTTCCCTGGAAAGTGCAGTCAGCTCGACAGCGGAGCGGTACTCCGTCTCCGTGTAACCGGCGGCGGCGAGTACGCGCTGCCAGTTCTCGTCGTTGTCGTAGTTGGCCTTGGTCGCCTCGATCTGGGTATCGATCTCCTTCGGATCGATCTTGATGCCGCAATCCTTGGCCGCCTGGCGGATGAGTTCATCCTGCACCAGCGAGTCGATCACGTGCAGGCGATAGCTCTGCTCGGTGTAACCTGACTCCGCGAGCCAGGCCTCCCAACCCTCCTGGGACTTCAGGTTGGCGCTGCGGGCACGGAATCGCTCGATGTAGCTCTGCACGCGCGATTCGGGAATCTCGACGCCGTTCACGGTAGCGGCGACGCGTTGGTCGGCGGGCGTGGGTTCGGTACGCTGCCTGACACAGGCAACGACGGCGATTCCTATGGCGATCGCCAGCACACAGGCCAGCAGCACGCGGGAGAGTTTCACCTGATCCAACCCTTTTTCCGAGCATACAACAGGACGCGCCTCGAAAGGTCGCGTCCTGTCATTGTCGCATTTGGTGATTTCCGGACTGCCTAACTCACAAAATGTTCACGCAGCTTGCACGCCCTCTACACGGCAGATATCAGCTTCTTCCCAGCCGCTAAGCACTTCTCCATCTCCTCTGAGCTCATGGGAGTCCAAGATGAGAAGACAGACAGATTTTCTGCGAGGTCGATTGGGTCGGAAATGCCAACAGCGACACAGACGACACCCTTGTGGGAGCCCGAGAATCTGAGAGCATCCTTGGCTCGTTGAGCGGAAGGAAGTAGAGCAGCAACATCATGAGAGGGTCTGGCAAGTTCGCCGCCATCAAGAGGGCGACACGCGATGACGGGCTTTCCATGTTTGACAGCGACTTCATAGGAGCCAGACCCACCCGTCAGCCACTGACGATAATTGAGCGGAATCTGAACAACATCAATGAATGGATAGCGCTCAAGAATCTCATCAAGGATGCACGAAGGGGAGTCAGCCAGAATGGCGATGCCACGAAGCAGATCCTGGTCCTTGCAGGTAAGAAGGAACTCGAATACTGATGCATCCAAGCAAGCTGCAAGCATCTCCTCGTCTTTCAACCCACTCACCAGTACCTGGTCGACATAGCGTGTGCCCGCACGCTTCATGCATTGATCGAAGAGCATCTGTATCGATTCACCGTCGAGAATCCCATCAAGAGGAAGCTCGGCGCTGAGCCAGTATTCCTTGTGGTCATAACGCCTCACCAGCGACATGCGAAACGCCTTGCCTTCCATCGCGTCCAGGCTGGCAGGCAAGAAGAAGAGACGCCTTCCCGCCCTGATGTAACGATCGATGAGTTGAATACTGTAGGTGATGCTCACAGGCTGTTCGGGATGCTCCAGTTCCCGTGGAAGAGCAGAGACAGAAAAGCCAAGAACAGGTTGGCTTGCTTTGATATCGAGGACCCTTGCCATCTCAATCTCCTTGTCCTTGTTGTTTCCAGAGTGATAAGCGCTTCGGTCGGGCGAGTCGAGGTATGTGAAGGGGGAGGAGACTCGCCCGACCGCAGCGCTTGCCGCTTCGCGTGTTGTGGGGACAGGTCCCCTTCCACCTTCGATGGAAGGATGACCCGTCCCCTTCACACACGCTAGACGGTATGTAGTTTTCAAACAAAAAAAGATCAAGGCCACCCTGTACACTGATGTTGCCTAATCCATCACGATACAAAGGAGGTCCTTGATCATGAATCATCGTATCAACATCGGTCTCGACGTGCATGCACGCTCCGTGCATGGTGCTGCATTCGACCTGCTCACCGGCGAGGTGAGGACCGCGAAGCTGCCCGCTGCCGACGGTGAGGTCCTGGGTTGGGTCCTGAGTCAGGGCGAGCCGCTCGATCTCGCAGTCACCTACGAGGCTGGTCCCACTGGCTTCCATCTGGCAAGGCTGCTCCAGGAGAACAGCGTCCCCGTCTTGGTCTGCGCTCCCTCCCTCGTTCCGAATGACTCGGGCACCAAAAGGAGGAAGAACGACCGAAACGATGCCATCCATCTGGCGAGATGCCTCGCCGCAGGGCAACTCCACCCCGTGGCGATCCCCACCGCCACCTGTGAGGCGGCGCGCGACCTGCTGCGTGCCCACAGGGTCTGCCAATCCGACCTCCAGGGCCAGAAGAAGAGGATATCCTCGATGCTCCTGCGCTACGGATACGTCTGGCCCAAGGAGAAGAGCACCTGGACACGCGAACACAGGGATTGGATCTGTTCGATCGATCTGGGGCAACCCGATGCGAAGCGAGCCTTCGACTCACTCTATGAGAGACTCATCCACACGGAGCAGATGCGGATCAGCCTGGAGAAGGAATTCTGCCGTATGGCGTCAGATCCCGAGTTCTCGCATACGGTCGCCAATCTCAATTGCCTGAGAGGTCTTTC
>JAFRFV010000221.1 GCA_017434185.1 Coriobacteriales bacterium | reverse complement strand
GGGGCTGGTGGCGCTGGCGATCTCGCGGTTCTTGCCCAGCCGCATCTCACTGGTTATGCCGAATTCGCGGCCGCTGGACTCGCGATAATCGCGAAGGTAGAGCAGCAGGGAGATGGTACGGGCGTCCTCATTCTGGGGAGAAGCGCCGCTGTGGTCGTCGAGAAGGACCACGGAATGGGGCTTGAACTCGTCGAGGACCGCGAAGAGGGTCTCCTTGTCGAACTCGGGCACCGTACGCATCTCGAAGGAGATGGACGCCTTGCCCAGGATGTTGCCGGCCCTCCTGCCCAGGCCACGGCAGCGCGAACCCTCCTCGGCGACGGCGAGCACACTCGAGCCCGGCTGCAGATAGCGCGCGTACTCGATGGCCATGTCGTTGAGGATGGGTTGCCCGCCCAACACCAGGCAGCGGAGGGTCTCGGGTTCATGGCGCTCGTTCGAAGCGCAGTCAGCGGGCTGCAGCGCCTCCGGAAGCAGCTGGAGCGCGTCGTCATCGCGCGCGATCACGATTAGCGAGCAGCCCTCCTCCAGCACGACCTGGTTGGGGTCGCCCAGGATGACGCCCCTCTGCGGGTCGTGCACACCCACGGTGACGGCGTCCTTCAGGCGCAGGTTGATGCGGCGGATGTCCAAACCGATGAGTTCCCTGATCGCGGGGTCGTCCTGAATGGTGTAGAACTCGTTGCCGACGAAGTTGAAGAGCTCGATGTAGACCTTTGAGAGCCCGGGCTGGCGTGAGGTATGCACGATGATGCGCGCCAGGATCTCCTGCAGGGGCAGCAGCTCCAAGCGGTCACCCTCGCGCCCGTCACGGCCGGCGATGCTGGCGGCATCCACGTTGCCTTCCTCGTGGATCTCGGCCACCGCGTAGGTCTCGGGGGGCACGTCCTCCGAATTGAGCTGGTACGTGCAGGCCATGATGGACTTGGTGCTCTCGAAGTCGTCCGTCCCGCTCACGATGATGGAGCGGCAACTACCGATGGAGCAGCGCTCCAGGCTCGCCAAATCGCAGGTGGAACCGGTACGTGTCACGATCCGGAGCTTGGGGTGGTTGGAAGTCGAGCCGAATCGGGCGTGGATCTCGTCGTCCATCCGTTCCTTGGGGGTCTCGGCGAGCACTACCACGGTCTGGGGCCTGCGCTGGTTGCGCGATGCCTCGATGAGCTCCTCGAGCAGGACGAAGGTCTCCTCGTTGAAGCCCAGGATGATGATGTGACCATCTTCAGCCACCGCGCCGCCGCCCTTGGCCAGGTTGTTGACCTTCTCACGGATGGCCCCGGAGATGAAACCGATGAGGATGGAGGTGAAGAACATACCGTAGATCATGGCGATGAGCATGAGGGCGACGAAGACCGGCGAACCGTCATCCTGGCCCGGGGTCGACTTGCCCAGCGAGGTCATGACGGTCTTCCACCAGACCCAGGGCGCCATCTGGCCCGCGTCACCGTATGCGATGGACGCCACGATGCCCATCAGCAGGATGAACACGATGGTCACAAGGGCGAGCAGGCCGATCTTGGCCCAGAGACCCTTGCTCATGAAGTTGTCGAAACTGTACGAGAGACGCGCTCTCAAGGGAATCGGCTTGGCCATGTCGATGCCTCCTGCACAACCGCGTTGGGGTTCGTCCAGCAGCGATTATAGCAGGGCATCGAGTGCGTGGTATGGGATAAGCGCTTCGCTAGTAGAGTTGTTCGAAGGTCTGGTAGTGGTCGTTGGTGTAGAACACGAGACCGTCGTTGGAGAAGACGATGCGCTCGGCATTGCGCTTGCCCTGCACATAGTTGATGTCGCACTCCTTGTAGGTGCGGCCCTTGGCCTTGGGCAGCAAACCCTCGCGGTTTCCGAAGGTGTCCCCGCCGATGCTCATGCCCGGGCAGACCTGCGCCAGATTGCCCTTGCTCGCCACCCATCCGGCGGCCTTGGCCTCCTTCTTGGTGATGTAGTTGCCGGGCAGATGGCCGAAGGTGTGGATGTAGAGCGCGACCTCCTCCTTGCTGGTGTAGTGGCCGTCCTCGGTCACCGTGAGCTTGCTGCTGGGCGCGGGATCACTCACCGCGGGCTTGCTCGCGTTGCCGTTCGACGCCGTCGCATTGGTCGCGGGAGTCGTGTTCGTGTCCGAGCCGCCGTTGGGCTTCACGCTCACACCATCGCCGTTGACGGTGACGGTGCCGTTGTTGGTGTCGATGTTGATGCCACCGTTGCCCACGGTGACATTGGTACTCTCGTTGCCGTCGACCACGCTCACGCCCTGGCCGTTGACGGTGACGTTGGTGTCGGTGGTCTGCACGTTCACGACCTGGCCATTGCCCACGGTCACGTTGGTGTCGCCGGACTGCACGTTCACGCCCTGGCCGCCACCCACGTTCACGTTGGTGCCATCGGGAGTCTGGACGCTCACGCCCTGGCCACCGCCGATGGTCACGTTGGTGCCGTCCTTGCCATGCAGATGGAGACCATCGCAACCGACGATCGCCAGGCAGAAGACGCTCAGCAGCAGCGCGAGCAGCGCTGCCATCAGCTTGGAGGGGCTATGCTTCTTCATGGGACCCACGTGAACCACATCCTTGCAACTAAGGGGACGTTGGAGGGATTGTACCGCGGGCCGCGATATCAGGCCTGCGGCAGCTCGCCGCTGTCAATCAACCGTAGGAATCCGGCCTCATCGAGCACGGGAATGCCCAGCGCGTTCGCCTTGTCCAGCTTGGAGCCCGCATTCACGCCCGCAATCACATAGCTGGTCTTCGCGCTCACGCTGCCCGAGACCTTTGCGCCCAGTTCCTTGAGCTTATCCCCCGCCTGATCACGCGACAGGCCGCTTTCCACGAGCGTACCCGTGAGCACGAAGGTGAGTCCCGCAAGGGTCTGCGGCCTGCTGGGGGCGACCTGCTCCTCGCTCATGCGCACACCCGCGAGCTTGAGACGCTCGATGAGCTCCTGGTTGGCGGGCACGCGCAGGAAGTCGAAGATTGACTTGGCGATCTTGGGACCCACACCGTCGATGGACGCGAGCTGTTCCTCACTTGCGGCTTCGAGGGCCTCGATACTGGGATAAGCGCTCGCCACCTGCTGGGCGGTGGTCTTGCCGATGTGGCGGATGCCCAGGCCGAAGAGCACACGTGCCAGGCCGCGCTCCTTCGAGTCGCGGATGTTGACGATCAGCTTGGAGGCGACCACAGCGCCCAGACGGATGGGCTCACCTGCGGAATTGACGCGCCCCATGTCCAGATTGGAGAGTTCCTCGAGACCCAGGTCGTAATAATGCGCCACGTCGAGCACGAGGCCGCAGTCCACCAGGCGACCGACGATCTCGTCGCCCATGCCGTCGATGTCCATGGCGCCACGACTCACCCAGTGCAGCAGGCGCTCCTGTGCCTGCGCGGGGCATTCGGCACTGATGCAGCGGAAGGCGACCTCGCCCTCCTCCTGGATGACCGGCGCGCCACAGGAGGGGCAGCTGCGCGGCATGTCCCACGCCACGCTGTTCTCGGGACGCAGGCTGGCGATGTGGCCCACGACCTCGGGGATCACGTCGCCGGCCTTGTGCACGATGATCGTGTCGCCCACGCGCACGTCCTTGCGGCGCACCTCGTCCAGGTTGTGCAGGGTGGCGCGTGCGATGGTGGAGCCCGCCACGACCACGGGGTCGAACTCCGCCACGGGGGTGAGTACGCCAGTGCGCCCCACCTGCACCGCGATATTGCGCAGGACCGTGGTCTTCTCCTCGGGCGGGAACTTGAAGGCGATGGCCCAGCGCGGCGCCTTGCTGGTGAAGCCCAGCTCGCCCTGCAGCGCGAAGGAGTCCACCTTGACCACGCAGCCATCGATGTCGTATTCGAGATCGTTGCGCATCTCGAGCGCGCGGGCGCAGAAATCGTGCACCTCCTGCGCCGTCTCGCAGACCTTGATGTGGGGATTCACATGGAAACCCGCGTCGTGCAGCCACTGCAGGAACTCGCGCTGGGTGGCCGCCCCGGTGGGTGCGGTGTCCGCGGCGGCGTACATGAAGGTGGCCAGGTCGCGACTGGCGGTGACGGTGGGATCCTTCTGGCGCAGCGAACCGGCAGCGGCGTTGCGACAGTTGGCGAAGACGGGACGGTTCTGCGCGAGCGCCTCGCCATTCAGGCGGTGGAAGGAACTCTTGGGCATGAAGCACTCGCCACGCAGCTCGACGCTGCCACGCATGCTGCCCGCCGCGCCGCGCAGACGCAGGGGCACGTCGTGGATGGTGCGCACGTTGGCGGTGATGTCCTCGCCGGTGACGCCGTCGCCGCGGGTGGCGGCGTGGTGCAGCTGCCCATCGCGGTAGGTGAGCGCGATGCCGCTGCCGTCTATCTTGAGTTCGCAGGTGTAGCGCACCTCGGCTCCCAGCGCCTCGCGCACGCGGGCCAACCAGGCATCGAGCTCGTCCAGGTCCATGGCGTTGTCGAGCGAGTACATGCGCGCGGAATGCGTGATGGGCGCGAACTGCTCGCCCACGTAGCCGCCCACGCGCTGGGTGGGCGAATTGGGGCTCACGAACTCGGGGTATTCCTTCTCCAGACGTTGCAGCTCACGCATGAGCGAGTCGAAGGCGGCATCGCTTATCTCCGGCGCATCCAGCACGTAATAGAGGTAGGTGTGGTGTTCGATCTCACGGGAGAGCTCATCGATGCGCTTGCGCGCCTGTTCACGCAGATCCTGCTCGCTGGGCTCCTGCCCCTGCTCGTTCATGCCCGCCAGGGAGAAGAGATCGTCCTGTTCCATCATGTCGCCTTGGCCTTCCTCGTGCGTCGCCAGTCGTTCATTGCAAGGATAACGAAAAACCGGCCGCGTTTGCAGCCGGCTCCGGTGGACTTCATGAAAGCAGCGAGCGGGAACTAGAAGAAGTAGTAACGCACCACCAGCAGCGCCGCCGCCATGACGCAGAAGGAGATGCAGAACAGCGAGATGGCCTTCCACTTGCTTCCGGAATAGGCGATCTCGCGGCTGGAGCAGTTCTCGTCGGTGCAGCCCTTGCAGGCCTCGACGCGCATCTGCAGCGTGGCGTCCGCGGGCAACTGGCTGCCCGGGCATGAGTGATTCTGTGCCATATCGAAACCCCCTTTTTCGACGGAGCTACAAAATACCACTCCAAATGACAATAAGCGCATCAGGGCAGGCTGTGGCTCCGTGGAAGGCTCCGGCACACATACGAGCAGCCGGCGGACGGCGAATGGGCTATACTGAACGTGTCAAGAATCGACGGTGAGCGGCGAGGTGATGCGGTGATGCAGGACGGAAGCGTGATCCTGGAACAGGCGGACGGATGCGCTGTCCCCGTTGTCGCCTTCGTGGGTTGGAGCGGAAGCGGCAAGACGCGCTTCGCCGAGCAGGTCGTAGGCGCACTGTGTGACCTGGGCGTGGCGGTTGGCGTGATCAAGCATCACGGGCACGACGACTCCCCTCTCGACGCGGCCGGCAAGGACTCCTGGCGGTACGCGCAGGCGGGTGCCGTGCCGGTGATCGTGTCCGGCGCGAGCGAATACCTGGTGAGCCGCCGTGTGCAACGCGAGCGCAGTCTGGCGGAACTCGTCGCTGAGATAGCGCCAGAATGCCAGCTCATAGTGGTCGAGGGTTACCGCCAGCAGGCGGGACACATCATCGAGTTCATGCGGGAAGGGCACCGGGCGCAGCGCATCATCGCAGCGGACGACCAGCGACTGCTCGCCATGGTGACGGACTCCGCGGAAGCCGCTGCTGAGATGGCGGCGGTGGATAAG
>JAFRFV010000220.1 GCA_017434185.1 Coriobacteriales bacterium | reverse complement strand
CCAACACCCGCTACTTCACCGAGAAGACCATCGAGCTCATCCCCTCCACGGTGTTCACCGCCGAAAGCGCGAACTCACCCTTCAAGTCGATCGGTGTGACGGGATTCTCACCGGACTACGACTGCCGCATCTACAAGATCTTCAGTGCCGACCACGTGATGACGGACGAGGAACTCGATCAGATCTTCACGAAGATCCACGACAAGATGGTGTTCGTGTGGCGCGGGGCTGATCCCATCATGACTCCTGCGATCGAGCACCTGCCCTTCGAGCTCACACCCGGTCTCTTCTATGCCTGCGCTTTCGAAACCGCAGCCTGTGCGATCCAGGTCGAAGGCGTCGCGGGCGTGAACACCGCTCGTCTCGCAGCGAAGTATCTGGAAGCTTGAAAGCGCCGCCGCTGGCCCTGTGATCGTGGACCGCGGACTTCCCCGCGCGCAGAAGGCGGAATCCCGGTAGAATGAGCGGAGCGCCGAACGGGCGCGATGCGAGCGCTCCTGGAGCGGGAAAGGTAACGCGGGAACGGGATGATCTTTCTGGCTGCCCTGGCCTTCGTGGCCGTGGTCGGGATCTTTGGAATCGTATATCTGTCACACGCCATCGGCAGGTTCGGCTTCATCAAGCGGATTGCCGGTGAGAATGAACGGGCGAGCTGGCTGATCCGGCTCGCCATCGTTCTGTTGTGCTTCGGCTTCTTCGCCCTTCTGCTCTCCGTGCTCGATGCGGCCCTGATCGTGGTGCATCTGCTCTTCTTCTGGCTCGTGTTCGACCTCATCTTCTGGCTCATCAGGAAGAAGACGGGCAAGGAGCTGCGGATCAACTGGCCCGGCTGGCTCGCGCTGCTGGTGACGACGGTCTATCTCACAGTCGGCTACATCCAATGCGTGCACGTTTGGAAGACGGAATACAGCCTGCAGACCAACAAGGATGTGGGCGAGCTGCGCATTGCTGTCATCTCGGATTCCCACCTTGGGAACGTGGCCGATGGCGAGGGTTTCGCGTCCCACCTTGACGTGATCATGCAGCAGGAGCCTGACCTGATCCTGATCGCCGGCGATCTCGTGGATGATGCCAGTACGCGTGAAGACATGCTGCTCGCCTGCGAAGCGCTGGGGCGGCTCGATCCACAGTATGGCATCTGGTACGTCTACGGCAACCACGACAAGGGCTACTACGATCGCAGGGGCTTCTCCGCCACCGAGCTAGCCCGGGCTCTGGAGAGCAACGGCGTGCATGTTCTCGAAGACGAGGTCGCCTACGTGGGGGACCTCTGCATCGTGGGACGGAGCGACGCTTCATCGAGCTCCAGGAAAGACATCTCGCAGCTTCTGCGCGGCGTCGACACCAGCAAGTACCTGATCGTGCTGGACCATCAGCCGGCTGACTACGAGGCGGAAGCCGCGAGCAGCGCGGACCTGGTCATCTCCGGGCACACCCATGGCGGGCAACTCATCCCCATCGGACTCATCGGCGAGCTGGCCGGGCTCAACGACTTCACGTACGGCCACACGCAGCTCAACGGCACCGACTTCATCGTAACCTCCGGGCTCTCCAACTGGGCGATCCACTTCAAGACCGGCACTCGTTCCGAGTACGTGATCATTACACTTACGGGAAGCGGGGATCAAGCACCCCACGAACAGACAGGAAGGATGTGACAGCATGGCCAAGGTGATTCGGGATAAGGACATCGAACGCCTGCAACGGGCGATATCGGAGGCGGATGCCGTCATCGTGGGTGCCGGTGCGGGGCTTTCCACTGCGGCCGGCTTCGTCTACTCGGGCGAGCGCTTCAAGCGGCTCTTCCCCGACTTCATCGCGAAGTACGGATTCCGCGACATGTATTCCGCGGGCTTCTACCCCTACCCCACGCTCGAGGAGCGATGGGCGTTCTGGAGCCGCTACATCTGGCACAACCGCTACGAACCCGCCCCCAAGGACACCTATGGCAAGCTGCTGAGACTGCTTGACGGCAAGGACTTCTTCGTCATCACCACCAACGTCGACCACCAGTTCCAACTTGCGGGCTTCCCCAAGGAGCGGCTGTTCTACACGCAGGGCGACTACGGTCTGTGGCAGTGCAGTGTGCCCTGTCACAGCAAGACCTACGACAACTACGGGACCGTGAAGCGGATGGTCGAGCAGCAACAGGACATGCGCGTGCCCACGGAGCTCGTTCCCCATTGCCCCGTGTGTGGCAAGCCCATGTCCATGAACCTGCGCGCCGACGACACCTTCGTCGAGGACGAGGGTTGGCATGAGGCGGCGGAACGCTACCATGACTTCCTCGCGGCGCACCAGGATGACAAGGTGCTCTATCTGGAGCTGGGCGTGGGCGGCAACACCCCCGGCATCATCAAGTACCCGTTCTGGCGCTACACGTATGCCAATCCCAACGCGACCTATGCCTGTGTGAACTATGGCGAGGCGTACGCGCCCGGTGAGATCCGCAAGAGCTCCATCCTGATCGATGCCGACATCGACGCGGTGCTGGACGAGCTGCTCGCAGCGGGGGAGAGGTAGGCACCCATGGAGCATGCGCGCAAGCTGGAGCTTCTGGAGTCCCTCGTGGCGGCGCTGTGCGACGAGCGTGGCATGCAGCCGCCCGCCTCGCACGACGCGGATGAGCTGTGGTCCGTCTTCCGCGCACTCGTGAACACGCGGCCGCAGTGGCCCGCGGCCCCGGAACTCCTGGTCGCGCAGGACGAGCTGCTGCAGGGCATCATCGGGGATAAGGGCATCCACACGCTCGACGAGGCAAGCCTGGCGCCGGCGGATCCGCACATCCTGCTGTGGCGCGGTGACATCACCACTCTCGCAGCCGACGCCATCGTGAATGCGGCCAGCAGTCAGATGCTGGGCTGTTGGGTTCCCGGGCATCACTGCATCGACAACGCCATCCACACCTTCGCCGGTGTGCAGCTTCGCGCGGAATGCGCCCGCATCATGCAGGAGCAGGGGCACGACGAGCCCACGGGTGCGGCCAAGATCACGGCTGCGTACAACCTGCCGTCGAAGCACGTCATCCATCCGGTGGGGCCCATCGCCAGCGGGCACCCCAGCGACCTGCATCGCCAACAACTCGCGTCGAGTTACCGCAGCTGTCTCGACCTCGCTGCCGCACACGGGTTGCATTCCATCGCGTTCTGCTGCATCAGCACGGGTATCTTCGGCTTCCCGCAGCGGGAAGCCGCGGAGATCGCCGTG
>JAFRFV010000219.1 GCA_017434185.1 Coriobacteriales bacterium | reverse complement strand
GTAGCTGGAAAGGCGTCGCGTTCGCCGAGAGCGGAAGTTCGCGCGGGTCGGGCGCCTCTCCAGCGAAGTATCGGTCGAGCCATGCGCGCGCCTGGTCGAAGACGGGCAGGTCGTCTTTCGGCTCCATGGGGCCGTCCACGCCGCATCCAAAATACCGGTCGTTTCCGAACCAGCAGCCTACGATGGCCTCACCGTCGCTCGCTATCGTGAGTGGACCGAGGAGGTCGGATTCGTATTCGGTGCGGTAGACTGTCATGATGGCTGCTCTCCTTTCGGTTTCGGCACTTGGTCTCCGAGCAAGTCGATGGAGGTCCCGAACGGTTCGGCGATCATTGCCAGGCACTGCACGTCCGGGTAGGACTTGTCGTTCTCCCAGTGGAGATCGTCTGGCGACTCAGGAACATTTTGCCCGCAAGCTGCTCTTGGGACAAGCACGAACGTGACAGAGGGGTTCAGCATGTTCAGTTGGGAAAATGCGCGCTTATCCTATTCCTGTTCGACTGTCACGCAAACTAGGTCTCGAAGTGCCTCTATTCATGCTGGATTTCGCTGACAGGCAGAAATGGCATGGTCAAACTCGAACACCTGCGCGAATGCGTTGACGAAGGCGGACGTCCCGGCGCCTGCGGGGCCATCTGTGCCGATGTGCGCTTGCGTAGGTGAACCAATACGGCATAGCGGGCGCCATCTTGTGACGCCATAGGACGATGCCTCCCGAGGACGGAAAGCGATCTCGGGAGGCAGTTCTTCATGGAATCGATCATCGTCGCATGCATCACGGGGCTGGTGACTCTCGTCGGGGTAATCCTCTTCAACTCGAAGAGCAGGGCAGTATGCGCTGCCTCTGAAACGGAAGGGCATATCCTTGCTTGCAGATGGCCTGAGAGAGCTTCCGTGGCTAGAAGGACCCCTCTACCAAGCGCAACTCAGCAGAGGGGTTTAGCATGCTTATCTGGGGGAATGTGTCCTTTCGTCACTCCCACTCAATAGTCGCGGGAGGCTTGCTCGTGATGTCGTAAGCCACGCGATTCACACCGGGCACCTCGGCCACGATACGGCTGCTGATGCGCGCGAGCACCTCGTAGGGCAAGCGCGCCCAATCCGCCGTCATGGCATCCTGGCTCTCCACCGCACGCAGGATGATGGGCCGAGCGTAGGTGCGCTCATCCCCCATCACACCAACGCTGCGGATATCCGGCAACACGGCGAAGTACTGCCACACGCTGCCTTCTCCCCCATGCACTCCCGTGCGCTCGAACACAGCATTGTTGTAGGCGTCCAGCTCCTCACGCACGATGGCGTCGGCTTCCTTGAGGATGGCGAGCTTCTCCTGCGTCACCGCTCCGATGATGCGCACAGCCAAGCCCGGCCCCGGGAAGGGCTGCCTGTACACGAGCGAGTCCGGCAGACCCAGCGCCACACCAAGCGCACGCACCTCGTCCTTGAAGAGACGGTCGAGCGGCTCGATCAGATCGAAGCTCACGCCTTCCGGGAAGGGAATCAGGTTGTGGTGGCTCTTGATGGTGCTGCCCTTACCGCCCGTCTTGCGCGAACCGCTCTCGATGATGTCGGGATAGATGGTCCCCTGCGCCAAGTACTTGACGCCACCCACGCGCTGGGCCTCTTCGAAGAAGACCTTCCAGAACTCGCTACCGATGATGCGGCGCTTCTGCTCCGGATCCGTGACTTCCGCGAGCTTCGCTGCGAAACGATCCTGGGCATGCACGTGCACGAAGTTCACGTCGTCGCGCCCGCCGAATATGGCTTCCACACCTTCGGGCTCATCTTTGCGCAGCAGGCCATGATTCACGAACACACAGGTCAGCTGCTTGCCGATCGCACGGGCGCACAACTCCGCGACCACCGTGGAATCCACGCCACCGGAAAGTCCCACTATCACACGGTCGGTGCCTACCTGATTGCGTATCGCTGCAATCGCGAGGTCGACGAAACCAGCGGGATCCCAATCCCGGACGAGACCGCAAACGTCAAAGAGGAAGTTCGCCAGCATATCGTTCCCGAACTCCGTATGGTGCACCTCGGGATGGAACTGCGTCGCATACAAGCGCCGCTCCGGGCACTCCATGGCCGCGACGGAGCACGTATCCGTGATGGCGCTCACCACGAAGCCCTCCGGCACTTCCACCACGGAGTCGCGGTGACTCATCCACACGGTCTGCTTCACGGGTGTTTCCGCGAAGAGTGCACTCCCCTGCTCCACGACCGTGAGCGCTGCCGGTCCGTACTCGCCCTTATCCGTATGATCGACACGACCACCCAGGGTCACGGCCATGATCTGCTGACCATAGCAGAAACCCAGCACGGGAATACCCAGCTCGAAGATGGCGGGGTCCATCTTGGGGGCATCGGGCGCATAGACGCTGGCAGGGCCGCCGCTCAATATGAGCGCGTCGGGTTTCGCCGCAGCCACCTGTTGCGCCGTGATATCGCAGGGTACCAGCTCTGAATAGACATTCAGGTCGCGCACGCGACGTGCGATGAGCTGCGCATACTGCGCGCCGAAGTCGAGCACCAGAACCTTCTGCATCGGGACGTCCCTTCTGTCGCGATCATCCATCAACAGCCCCAGAGTATATGCGCCAACGCAGCTTGATGCTCCTTGTAATCCGCGAGTTGCGGACGAATGCGCTTATCAACCACCTGAAACCGCATCCATCGCCACAACGAGAACGCCCCCGCGTGGCATGGCCACACGGGGGCGCGGACGTTGGTGCCTCGCTGTGGTGCGGGACTACAGTTCGAGCCTTTCGACCGGGCAGGCATCGACGCACATTCCGCACTCGATGCACTCGTCGGGGTTGACCACAGCTGACGATCCGTCTACGAATTCCAGGACCTCATTGGGGCAAGCCCCCATGCATGCTGCACAGGCGAGGCACTCAATATCCTCATTGATAGAAACTGCCACGTTGCCTCCTTTCTGTTGGCCTTCCGCCGGGGCTCCGGTAGCCCCCGCGTTCAGGCGATGTCCCCGTGACGACGCGGTCCGGGCGCCGTCCGGGCTGGGATAACGATTGTAATCCATGCTGCGCCTCTTTGACAACACGGCCGCAGCCTGTCAATATGCGCAGTTGGAGGCCATCATGGACGATCGCGACAACAAGAAGCGCATAGACGAGCGCATACGCAGACTCGTATCGCTCCACTTCGACGAGATCCCCTACAGCGAGGAAGCCGTCGCTGCCAGGGGTGCGATCGAGCGCGCACTGCAGAAGGAGCTCGACGCGAGACCCGACGCCTCGATGGCCGGCATCCTGCGTGATTACTCCAGCTTGGATGCGATGGCGGAGCTGGCGGGCTTATCCCCTGAAGACGTGGAAGCGTGGCGCAGCGACCCCCTGGTGATCGAGCTCAAGGACGCGAAGCGCGGCCTGCGACTGCAGCGCTGGCGCATCTACGGCGTTGGCGTGCTCGCGGCGGCGCTGCTCGCGGAACTCTTCTGGCTCATCTACGACGCTGTCACACGCAGCAGCGACTTCTTCTTCGTGCTCGTGTACTCCATCACGTTGCTGGCAGCCGCCCTCGCGCTTCTGGGCGCCGTGCGTGGATCCGAGCGTGAGATCGCGGGGCGCCGCTACGACGCGCAGGCTTTCGAATACATGCGCACGCTCAATGACCGCTACTCCAAGCGCCTGCTGAATTCGATCGCGCTCATGTTCGCCGCCGTGGCGCTGTTCGCCGGCATCGAGCTCGTGTTCTCGGTCGCAGGCAACTCGAAGGATGCGGAAGACGTGGGCTTCTTCTTCACCAACCTCATCATGCTGCAGATCCCCGTGTTCCTGCTGATCAAGAACACGCTCTGCCTGCGCCTGCTGCACCAGCGTCTGGCACTGCCCCACGAGAAGCGCTTCTGGAAGCATGCGGCCGGCATGGTGCTGTTCTCCACTGCGTACTGGCTGCTTGCGGGCATCCTGCTGTTCGCGCTGCGTGAGCGCCTGCTGCACCCCATCAATCTGCTCGCGGGCGCCGAGGTGCTCTTCGCGTTGCTCGTGTTCGTCTACAACCTCACGTTGCGCAAGCGTGTCACCTGGCACAACCTCGTGTTCAACCCGCGCCGCGTTGGCGTGATCGCCTCCGTCGTGCTACTGGCCGCAGCGTTGGGCATCATGCAACGCGACACCTTCTACACACAGCCGTACATCAATTCCGTGCCGGTGGTGAAGCACGCGGCCAACACGATCAGCTACGACGACCTGAGTGGTGTATACAGCATCCAGATGACACGCGAAGGAGCGGACTTCAAGATCCTGCACCTCACTGATATCCATCTGGGTGGCAGTCTCTACTCGTACAGCAAGGACATCAAGGCGCTCGAAGCCCGCTATGCAGAGATCACCTACACCCAGCCCGACCTGGTGGTGGTGACCGGCGATCTGTGCTTCCCGCTGGGCATCATGAGCCTTTCCTTCAACAACTCCGCACCGGTGCAGCAGTTCGCCGCGTTCATGCGCAACGTGGGTGTGCCCTGGTGCTTCACCTATGGCAACCACGACACCGAAACGCTCGCCTCCATGAACCAGGACGACCTGCGCTCCGTGTACATGAGCCTGTCCTACAAGATCTCCGGCACGCTGCTGTACCCCTACGTCCAGCCGGACGTGACGGGCCGCAACAACCAGGTGATCGAGGTGCTCAACGCGGATGGTTCGCTCAACACAGCACTGTTCCTGATCGATTCGAACGCGTACACCGGCGAGGGCATCAACGTCTACGACTACATCCACGACGACCAGGTGGAATGGTACGCCCAGCAGGTGGAGCGCCTGAACGAGCGCGAGGGACGCGTGGTGGACTCGCTCGTGTTCTTCCACATCCCGCTGCAGCAGTACCGCACCGCCTACGAGCTCTACCTGGCGGACAGCCCCGAGGTCGTCTACTACTTCGGGCAGAACAACGAGGAAGCGATCGACAAGGTCTGCTGCTCGGACTACCCCAGCTCGCTCTTCGACCGCATGGTCGAGCTGGGCAGCACGACCGGCACCTTCTGCGGGCACGACCACTACAACAACATGTCGCTCGAGTACCAGGGCATCCGCCTGACCTACGGCATGAGCATCGACTATCTGGCGATGCCCGGCATCGAGGACGACGTGGAGCAGCGCGGCGCCGAGCTCATCACCCTCCACCCCGACGGCAGCTGGGACGTGACGCAAATCCCGCTCACGTCGATCACGGAGTAGGGCTGCGATGGGCACGGGTGCAATGGGCCTTGGCGGCCTCTACCTGCAGAGCATCCGCCTCGACGAACCGCTGTCAGCGGAAAGCTGGCTCAAGCGACTGCCCGTCGTGCGCTGGTTGGAGGAAGCGGGCGAGCTCGAGTTCACGGCGCCCGTGACGATCTTCGTGGGCGAGAACGGCTCCGG
>JAFRFV010000218.1 GCA_017434185.1 Coriobacteriales bacterium | reverse complement strand
CTCTTTGGCATGGACTGATCGCGCCACAGCCGGACGCCGCGCATGGGCAGCCATTCACGCGCACCCGAGTCCCGTGGCAGGGGAGGGGTGTCGCCACGACGTACGAACACGCAGGTGGCAGGGGATAAGCGCATCCCCTGGTGGGTCTATGTCCTGATCGTGCTGGGCGTGGCCGTGATCGGCACCGTCGTGATCCTGTCGCTGCAGAGTTGCGGCCACAAGGAGCCGCCCTCCTATGTGAGTCCCTACGACTGGTCGCAGGTAGTGCGCGGGGATGATGGGCGCTTCACGTACACGGAGGACGGCGTACCCGCGTCGCAGACCGGCATCGACGTGTCCAACCATGAAAGCGATATCGACTGGAAGGCCGTCGCGGGCGATGGCATCGACTTCGCCTTCGTGCGCATCGGCTACCGCGGCTACACGGAGGGCGGCATCTTCGTGGACGATCGCTTCGAGGCCAATTACCGCGGTGCGCGTGGCGAGGAGCTCGCCGTGGGTGTCTACTTCTTCTCGCAGGCCACCACGGTGGAGGAGGCCCAGGAGGAGGCCGACTTCGTGATCGAGCAGCTGCGCGGGCGCCAGCTCGAATTGCCGGTGGTATTCGACTTCGAGAGTGTGGGCGACGGTGACGCACGCACCCATGACGTGACCCGCGAGCAGTGCACCGCCAACGCGCTCGCCTTCTGTCAGCGGGTGAGCGAGGCGGGCTACCGTCCCATGGTCTACATGAACCTGAGGGACAGCAGCCGCTACGACCTCGAACAGCTGCAGGCTGCGGGCATCCCCATCTGGTACGCGCAGTACGACGTCGAGGTGGCCCAGGCACAGTTCGACTTCGCCATCTGGCAGTACAGCGAATCCGCTTCCGTCGCCGGCGCCGGCGAGGTCGACATCGACATCCTCTTCCTCACGGCTCCCATCCCGGCGTATCCAGTGGTTGCTTCTGGAGAGACGACGAATCGAGGCTGATCGATAGGAGGCTCTTGCGTTCAAACGCTCGCAGAAGTTCATCTCAATTCTACTCACCATTGCCCTCGTAGCGCTTCTATGCCCCCTCGAACGAGACAAGCGATCCTTCAGGTGACGAGCCCTCTGAACCATCCGGGAACGAGTTGGGCGATCCCTCTTCCAATGAGACGACGGAACCTTCGAGCAGCGAACCGACCGAGCCAGAATCCCCCGGCGAAGGTGATGGGATCGTCGAGCCGGATGGCAACGAACTCTTGGGCAACGAGACGGAAGGACTCGATGAGAACGCCACCCTCGAGAACGAGACCGAGCCCGAGGTGCTGACGAAGGGGTGGATACGCTACTATAACAAAGAGCGTCCGCACTCGTCATTGGGTTACGGGCCACCTGCGATCCAGGCCAAGGTGGCTTAGAATGGTGAAGGAAGGACTATCGATGGGAGTGGATCGGATAATGGGGGCTGACCAGGTACACGGTGATTTGATGCTGCTGTTGCTGCGATTGTTCGAACACATCTATGCATTCATTCGTCTTATCTTTGGAAGCGAAGAGACATGAAGAGGAACTCACTCGGAGAGACTGCGACGTCAATTCATGATAGATACAGGGGGTTTTTCATCTATTATTCAGGTTATTGGAAATATCTTCTGGAATGCTTCATTTTGGCAATCGTTTTACAGTGTGTCTTCCTTCTGCTGGGGCCGTTATGGGCGAATGCACAGCTCTGGTTCCCGTTTGTTTTCTTCTGCGTGATTGTTCTAATGACTTCTCATTTCGCCTCTTTGCTCTTCATCGCGATTATGGAGATAGCCGCGAAACAAGAATCATCGTGTCGTGCATGTGTTGACGTAATAGACTTCGATTGGAATTATCAATTCACGTCCTGGCGTGAAGGAAGTAGAGTGGAGCTACACTCATCGCAATATGTTCTCACTAGCTCTGACGGGTCAATCTACCGCGTTTACCAAAATGATCCTCTGCCCATTCTTGATTCAGATAGCTCTTGTAGGGGACTTGAGCTTCAAATCGCCTATCTACCCAAATCCAGAGTAGTGCTTAAAATGGCCTTCCCGCCGGAGGAGAAAACAATGCAGCGGCACAACAGGCAGGAGTTCCTGGAACGGAAGAGGCTCCAGGATGAGTTCCTCAAGGCATTCGGAGGATACTTTGATTGACCCACGCATCATGATTCAGGGGGTCAGGCCAATTTATGAGGAGGAGAACCGGCGTAAGGTGTATCTGCAAGAAAACCCTGACTCACGCATCTCCTCATTTGAAGCTGAGCTAATCTGCCTATGGCCTTCGCTCCTGTCGCTCATGCGTATCGTCCGAGATTGGCGGTTGATTTCCGGATTTCGCTATCGATTTCTTCCAGGCGGATGATTCCGAAAGAAGGATTCGTCTACGTTGGCAATCTCCCAGGGAGCGACTTGACTGAGCGGACCGAGCCTTCCTGTATTCGCGATGGCGCTTTCTTGAAGCGGAAGGGTCCAAACCAACTAGAAGATCGGTTTCTCAATCAATACTTGGAATGGAATGCTCCCGATGTACCTGCGGTCGCTGTTAAGAGACGCCTTGAAGCAGAAGAAAGGGATTTGGCCTCGCCACAATGATTACCCGCCTATCCGCCCACAGGGGACGCAGCGCTTATCCCCAAGACCGAAAACTGAACGGCATTGCCCTCGCTCCCATTGAAGGTAGAGCCTATCTCCTGTAATATGTCGTATTTGCAGGGAAATGCTGATACCGTTGTGATCGATTGACGATAAAGAGGTATGCCGTGTTTGGTATTGGTGGAGCTGAGTTATTCCTCATCCTCATCTTCCTCTTCCTGATCGTCGGTCCTGAGCGTCTGCCCCAGATGGGCAGGACGATCGGCCGTGCCATCAGGCAGTTCAAGAATGCGCAGGACGAGGTGAACAAGGTCATCCAGAAGGAGGTCGTCGACCCCTTCAAGCAGGTTGACCAGGATATGCGCCGTGACCCCTTCGCCGGGGCCTTTGGCGACAAGAAGGTCGATGATTTCAGTGCCGGCCGCGCTGGCGGCACCGATTACGCAGCCATGCAGGCCCAGAGCGCTTCCGCTCAGGAGGAAGAGGAGACCTTCGCCGAGCGCAAGGCGCGCATGGCCAAGCAGAAGGAAGAGGCCCGCGCTCGCAAGCAGGCCAAGAAGGAAGCCGCGATGGCCAAGAAGAAGGCCGACAAGGAGAAGGCCAAGGCCGCTGGCGAGGCCGGCGAGGCCAGCGACTCCGCTGCCGAAGCCGTCGAGGCCGCTGCTCCCGCTGCCGCCGTGGCTGCTGCGACCCATACGACCCCCGCACGCAAGATCGACACCGGCGTGAGGAAGGTCGAACCCGAAACCCCCGTCATCTCCCAGAAGAACGTGCCCAGTGTGGCCGCTTCGCTCTATGGCCTGCCCTCCACTCCGGTGAAGAGGGCGACCTTTGGCAAGCCCGCCGCCGCGCCCGCTCCTGAAGCAGCCCCCTCCGAGTCCGGAAAGGGGGGAGAGGCTGACGCCTAGTCGTCACCTCGCGTGATCATGCCTATCGGACCCGCAAGAATGCCGCTCTTCGACCACCTGGGCGAACTCAGGCGGCGTATGGTCATCGTCGTGGTGTGCTGGGTCGTCGCGGCCTGCGTGCTCTACATCGTGACCCCCCAGCTCATCCAGTTCCTGGTCGAGCCCATCAAGCCCTACCTGGACATGGCTGAGATGACCGGCGGTAACCTGATCATCACCACCGCGTTGGGCGGCTTCGCCGTACGCTTCAAGGTGGCCGCCTTCGTAGGCATCATGGTGACCGCACCCATCATCATCTGGCAGTTCCTGGCCTTCTTCCTTCCGGCTTTGAAGCCCAAGGAGCGCAAGTGGTTCATCCCCACCTTCGCGGTTGGCGTGGTGCTGTTCATCTTCGGTACCGTGTTCTGCTACTACATCATCCTCGACCCGGCCTTCGAGTGGATGCTCAACCAGACCTCCGGCGCGGACCTGCTCATCCTGCCCGATGCCGAGGCCTACCTGCGTCTGGTCATCCTGTTCGAGATCGGTTTCGGCGTGGCCTTCGAGCTGCCGCTGATAGTCTTCTACCTCATCGTGTTCAACGTGGTGCCCTACAAGGTGTTCCGCCGCAACTGGCGTACCATCTACGTCATCCTGATGGTCATCTGCGCCATGATCACCCCGGATGCCAACCCCATCACGATGATCCTCATGTTCGCCGCCATGGCAGGTCTGTACGAGTTGTCGCTGTTCATCAGCCGCGTCGTGCTGTCCAACAAGATCAAGGCGCAGAACGACAAGCTGGAGGCCGAGGAGAAGGCTGCCGAGGCCGGCATCACCTTGAAGGAGGCCCTGCAGGGCAAGGAGGGCACCGTCGCTCCCGCCCCTGCCAAGAAGCAGCCGCTGCTCAAGAAGATGTCCTAGCGTGGTCTGCCCTGTGAAGGTGCGCAGCCATGCATGAGCTTGGATTGATGCAAAGCGTTCTCGCTGCGGTGGAGGAATCCGCCACCGCAGCGGGTGCGACCCGGGTCCTCGAGGTGCGAATCTGCGTGGGCGAGATGACGGAAGCCGTCGTCGAGGCCCTTGAGTTCGCCTTCGAGGCCCTTTCATCTGGTACCCTCTGCGAGGGCGCCAAGCTGGAGGCCAGCTATATCAAGCCCCATTCACGTTGCCGCGTGTGTGGCAACGAGTACGACCACGACCGTTATCACATCTCCTGCCCCGCGTGCGGCTCGTTCAACGTGGAGCTGCTGGCGGGGCGCGATCTCTACATCGATTCCATCGAGGTGGAGCTTCCAGGGGATGAGCCCGTCGCTCCCACATCGCAAGGGGAGTCCGACTAGGCAGGCAAGCAGGAGGCAGACATGCACATCGACCTCGCCAAGCCCATCTTGGAGAAGAACGACCGCACCGCGGCCAGGAACAGACAGCTCTTCGACGAGAAGGGCGTCTTCGTGGTCGATCTCATGGCCAGCCCCGGCTCCGGCAAGACCAGCACCATCCTGGCCACCATCCAGGCCCTGCGTGACCGCTACCGCATCGCCGTGATCGAGGGCGATATCGCCAGCGACGTGGATGCCCGCAAGATCAAGGCCCACGGCATCCCCGCCGTGCAGGTGAACACCGGTGGCGCCTGCCATCTGGAGAGCGAGATGATTGCCCGCGCGGTGAGCGTGCTCGACCTCGACCAGCTCGACCTCATCATCCTGGAGAACGTGGGCAATCTGGTCTGTCCCACGGACTTCTATCTGGGCGAGCATGCCAAGGTCATGATCCTGTCCGTGCCGGAGGGCCACGACAAGCCCCACAAGTACCCCGGGGTCTTCCAGGTCTCCCAGGCCATCATCTTGAACAAGATCGACACCATGCCGGTCTTCGACTTCGACCAGGATGCGTTCACCGCCTCCGTCAAGCAGCTCAACCCCGCTGCGCCCATCTTCCCCATGAGCGCGACCAAGGGCGAGGGCGTCGAGCCTTGGGCCCAGTGGCTGGCGGAGCGCATCGATGCCCTCAAGGCACAGCAGGCGGGTGAGCGCTAGTCGTGAAGCTCATCGTCACAGAGAAGAACATCGCAGCGCAGAAGCTCTCGGAAATCCTGGCCGTTGGCAAGCCCACGGCGGATAAGGTCTACAACACGCCCATCTACCGCTTCAAGCGTGATGGGGAGGATTGGGCGGCCATCGGTCTGCGCGGCCACATCCTTGAAGTCGACTTCCCCAGCCAGCTGGTCTGGCGCAAGACCCGTGGTTGGATGGGCGTTGACGCCGACGGCGTGACCACGCCCGCCAAGCTGCCCGCCACACTTCCCACCCCGCCCTTCCCCAAGAAGCGCCCCTATGTGGAGGACGGCGTCGATCTGAGCCAGTGGAACATGGCCGTGCTGCCGTATCTCACCTATGCGCCCATCGTGAAGTTCCCCAAGGAGAAGGAGATCATCCGCTCCCTCAAGAACCTCGCGCACAAGGCCGACCACGTGATCATCGCCACGGACTTCGACCGCGAAGGTGAGCTGATCGGCTACGATGCCATGGGGCTCATCCTTGCCGCCGAGCCCGACAAGCCCATCAGCCGCATGCGCTACTCCGCCATCACCAAGGCGGAGATCGAGGATGCCTTCGCCCACCAGGTGCCTCTTGACGAGGACCTGGCCCAGGCAGGGGAGTCCCGTCAGCACATCGACCTCATCTGGGGCGCTGTACTCACCCGCTACCTCACCATCGTCAAGCGCGCCGGCCTGGGCAAGACCCGCAGTGCAGGTCGCGTCCAGACTCCCACGCTCGCCTTGGTCGCCCAGCGCGAGCGTGAGCGCATGGCCTTCGTGCCCGAGGACTACTGGGTGATCAAGAGCCGTTTCGCCGCGGACGGCCAGGAGTTCAGCGCCACGCATGCTCAGGAGCGCTTCAAGGACGAAGCCGCCGCCAAGGCCGCCATGGCCGCCATCAAGGGCGCGAAGACCGGTACCGTCCGCGAACTCGAACGTAAGAGCCGCACGGTGCAGCCCCCGGTGCCCTTCAACACCACGAGCCTGCAGGCGGCTGCGGCTGCCGAGGGCTTATCCCCCGCCCGCACCATGAGGATCGCCGAGACCCTGTACATGAACGGTCTCACCTCGTATCCCCGTGTGGACAACACCGTCTATCCCGCATCGCTCGACCTGGCCGGCGTGCTCAAGACCCTGCAGCAGGTGCCCGCCTATGCGCCCTACTGCGCCAAGCTGCTCAGACAAGGCAAGCTGCATGCCACGCGCGGCAAGCAGGAGACCACGGACCATCCGCCCATCTATCCCACCGGCGCCGGCGACCCGAGCAAGCTCAAGCCGGAGGAGTGGAAGCTGTACAACCTGATCGCCCGCCGCTTCATGGCCACGCTGTCCGAGGCCGCCGTGCTCGAGGGCACCAAGGCCGGCATCGATGTGGCCGGTGAGGGCTTCGTCGCCCGTGGTGACGTGGTCAAGAAGCCCGGCTTCCGCGAGATCTACCCCTATGGCCAGAAGAAGGAGGAGAGCCTGCCGCCGCTCGAGTTGGGGCAGGTGGTCGACTTCCTGGGCGCCAAACTGGAGGCCAAGCAGACCGAGCCGCCCGCGCGCTATTCGCAGGGCCGCCTGATCGTCAAGATGGAGGAATGCGGTCTGGGCACCAAGGCCACCCGCCATGCCATCATCGAGCGCCTGTACGAGGTGGGCTACATCGTGAACGACCCCATCGAGCCTACGGCGCTGGGCCTGGCCATCTGCGACGCGCTGGAGCGTTTCGCGCCCCACATCACCTCGCCCGACATGACCGCCAGCCTGGAGCAGGAGATGAGTGCCATCGCCGATGGAAAGACCTCCCAGACCAAGGTGGTCGACCATTCGCGCGCCCTGCTCGCGGACATCATGGACGAGCTCCTGCCGCGCAAAGACGAGATGGGCGCCATGATCGCCGATGCCGTGGCGGCCGATTCCAAGGTGGGCGTCTGTCCCAAGTGCGGCCACGACCTGCTGGTCAAGAGCAGTATCAAGACGCGCTCCAACTTCGTGGGCTGCAGCGGTTGGCCCGAGTGCGAGGTGACCTACCCGCTGCCCCAGGGCAAACTGGAGGCCGTCGACGCACCCTGTCCCATCTGTGGCACCCCGCAGGTCAAGATCCAGCCTTTCCGCGCCAAGGCCTTCCTGCACTGCCTCGATCCGCAATGCCCCAGCAATCAGGAGCCTGACCTGCCCTTATCCCCTTGCCCCGTGTGCAGTGCCGCTGGCCGGGACGGCGTTCTGGTGGCGCACCGTTCGGAGCGCAGCTTGAAGCGCTACGTCCGTTGCAGCCAATACGACGTGTGCCAAACGAGCTATCCTCTACCCCAGAAGGGCAAGCTCAGCTACGCGGGCGAGATCTGCCAGCACTGCGGCTGCCCCATCGTGGTGATCGACAACGGCCGCAAGGCGCCCTGGCATCTGTGCATCAACAGTGATTGCCCCGGTAAGGCTCTTGAGGCGGGGGATAAGCCCGCAACCAAGCGGCCCGCGCGCAAGACAGCGAGGAAGAGCGGCGGCACGACCAAGGCTTCGGGTGGCAGGAGCGCTGCCAAGACGAGCACGAAGAAGGGATAGCCCATGAGCAAGGAACAACCCAAGGTCACGATCGTCGGTGCCGGCAACGTTGGCGCCACCGCCGCACACATCCTGCTGCTCAAGGACATCTGCGATGTCGTGTTGGTGGATGTCGCCCCCGGCCTGCCCCAGGGCAAGGCGCTCGACCTCATGCACCTGCGTTCGCTGGCCAAGTTCCAGCACACGGTGTGTGGTAGCAACGATTATGCGCAGACCGCCGGCAGCGATGTCGTCGTGATCACCGCGGGCGTGGCCCGCAAACCCGGCATGACCCGCGAGGACCTGCTGGGCATCAACAGCAAGATCGTGCGCAGCGTCATCACGAGCGCACTCGAGTATTCGCCCGACGCCATCTTCATCCTGGTGACGAACCCGCTCGACATCATGACCAACATGGCCGCGCGCATCTCCGGCCTGCCCAAGCAGCGCATCTGCGGCATGGGCGGCGTGCTGGATTCCGCCCGCTTCGCGTATTCCATCGCACGTGCCACCGGCGCGGACATCAACAGCATCGACGCCCTCACCGTGGGTGCCCATGGCGAGAGCATGGTCTGCCTGCCGCGTTTCAGCACCGTGGCTGGCGTGCCCATCACGGAGCTGCTGGATGAGGATGAGGTTGCGCAGGTCTGCCGCGACACCGTCACCGGAGGCGCCCAGGTGGTGGCCTTCCTCAAGACGGGTTCCGCTTTCTACGCGCCCGGCGCCAGCATCGCCCGCATGGTGGAGGCCATCATACGCGACAGTGGCGAGACCATGAGCTTCTGCGCCAAGCTGGAGGGCGAGTACGGTATCGACGACGTGTTCATGTGCGTGCCGGTGCGCCTTGGCGCCGCCGGCGTGCAAGAGGTGGTCGAGCTGCCGCTCGATGAGCAGGAGCTGGCCCAGCTGCGGGATTCCGCGGCCAAGATCGCGGCCCAGGTGGCGACCCTGGACCTATAGGATTCAAGCGAGAGGTGGTTATGCGCACACTGGAGCTGAATGGTGCTCGTGTGGCTGAGCTGGTGGAAGAGGCCATCGGCTACCTTGCCACGCATCTGCGCCCCGATGTGCATGATGCGCTGGCCGCCGCGCGCTGCGATGCCTGCGGTGCCCGTGAGTGCTTCGTGTTCGACCAGCTGCTCGCCAATGCCGCTGTAGCGGCGGACGATCACACGCCCCTGTGCCAGGACACCGGCAGCGTCTGGGTCTGCCTGGAAGTGGGACGCGAGGAGCTCATCCCCGGTGACATCTTCGACCAGGTGGATGATGCCGTCGCCCGTGCCTATGAGCGCACTGCGCTGCGCAAGAGCATCCTGGCCGACGCTCTGGTCGGCCGCAGCAACACCAAGACCAACACCCCCGCTTTCTGTGAACTCGAGTTGCGCCCCGGAACGGGCGCGACCCTGCATGTGATGCTCAAGGGTGGGGGCAGCGATAACGCCTCCCAAGTGGTCATGCTGCCGCCCGGAGCCGGTTTCGAGGGCATCGAGGAAGCCGTGATCGAGCGCGTGCGCCACAAGGCGTCCTGCGCCTGCCCGCCGCTCGTGCTGGGTCTGGGCGTGGGCTCCACCTTCGACCGTGTGGGGCATCTTGCGAAGAAGGCGCTGCTGCGTCCCGTGGGACAGTCCTCCGACGACCCACGCGTGGCGGAGTTGGAGAAGCGCCTGCTTTCCCGCATCAACCAGCTGGGCATCGGGCCCGCCGGGCTGGGCGGCGCCTGCACCGCGCTGTCCGTGGCCATCGAGACCGCACCCTGTCATATCGCCGCGCTCCCGCTGGCCATCCAGATGGGCTGCAGCGCGATGCGCAGTGTGAGTATCGACCTCGCCACCACAAGCGGGCTCTCGCGGAAGGGGTCTTCGCTAGAGGACCGTTCCGCGAAGACCCCTTCCGCTGCGCCCGCCTTGGCGTCCAATCGCTCGGACAGTCCTCGGACCCACGACGCGGTGGATCGGTTTCGGGTGCCGAGTCTGAGCGAGGAGGGCATACTCCGCCTGCATCTTCCGGTGAGTAGAGATGAGTTGATGACGCTGCATGCTGGCGATGCGGTGCTTCTGAGCGGTCCCGTGTACACCATGCGCGACGCCGGCCATATGCGCGCGCTCGCGGAACTGCAGGCAACGGGACGGCTTCCGTTCGACCTGCAGGGCCAGACGCTCTTCTATGCTGGACCCACGCCGGCTGCTGCCGGACGCCCCGTGGGCGCGGTTGGCCCCACCACCGCCTCGCGCATGGATTTCGCCACGCCGCAGCTGCTGGAGGCCGGTATCGTGGCCTGCATCGGCAAGGGTGAGCGCAGCCAGCGGGTGCGCGACGCCTGCGTCGCCACCGGAAGCGTCTACTTCGCCGCCGTGGGCGGTGCAGCCAGCTTCCTGGCCCAGCACGTCAGCTCCGCCACGCCCGTCGCGTGGGAGGACCTGGGTACGGAGGCGCTCGTGCGCATGGAATTGAAGGACTTCCCGGCCTTCGTGGCCATCGATACCCGCGGCATGGACCTGTACCAGGAGGTGACCGCATGACGGCTCACAAGCGCGGCGTCTTCATAAGCTTCGAGGGCGGCGAGGGTTCCGGCAAGACCACCCAGACCCGCGCACTCGTGCGTTTGCTCCAGATGCTCGACTTCGACGTGCTGCACCTGCGCGAGCCCGGCGGCACGCGCATCGGTGAGTCCATCCGCGACATCCTGCTGGACACCAACAACACCGAGCTCAGCCCCCGCGCCGAACTGCTGCTCTACGAGGCCGCCCGTGCGCAGATCGTCGACCAGGTGATCGCCCCCGCCATCGCGCAGGCCAAGATCGTCATCTGCGACCGCTTCTGCGACTCCACCTACGCCTACCAGGGCTTCGGCCGCGGGCTTTCGCTCGATGCCATCGAGAGCATGAACAGCTTCGCCACGAACGGTCTTATGCCCGATCGCACCATCTATCTGGAGCTCCCGCCCCAGCTGGGTCTGAGCCGTGCCACCAGGCGCTCGAGCGACCGCATCGAGAACGCCGGCGACGAGTTCCATGCCCGCGTGCACGAGGGCTTCATGGACTTGGCCGCCAAGTATCCCGATCGCTTCCGTCTGGTGCATACCCGTGAGGATAAGCGTGACACCTTCCAGGCCATCCTCGACGAGATCCTGGACCTGTTCTGGGAACTCGACGCGAAGGATACGAGCTGGCTGGCGTACTCGAAGGCCCAGGAACTCTTCGCCAAGGACGGAGGCGCGCGCGATGCCCGTTGAGTCCGGACGCGACAAGGCAGCACGCTTCCTGGCACAGTCGGTCCAGCGTGACCAGCTGAGCCATGCGTATCTGCTCATCGGCCCCCAAGGGAGCGGCAAGACCTCCCTTGCCTGGGACTTCGCGCAGCATCTGCTTTGCGCTGAGGGCGGCTGCGGCAGCTGCGAGGACTGCCAGCGTGTGCAACGCCGCAGCCATCCGGATGTGCACGTGCTCGCTCCGCAGGGCGTCAAGGGCTACGTGATAGAGCAGGTACGTGACCTGGTGCGCGACAGCGCTCTGGCGCCCATCCAGGCGAGCGCCAAGCTCTATCTGCTGCAACGCTGCGAGCTTTTACAGGATGCAGCGGCCAATGCGCTGCTCAAGACCCTCGAGGAGCCTCCGGCCAACACGTACTTCGTGCTCACCGCCCGCACCCGCGAGGCGATCCTGCCCACCATCCTGTCCCGTTGCACGGTGCTCGAGCTGGGCAGCGCGCCGGCGGATGAGGCCCTGGTCGAGCTCATGCGCCAGACCGGCGCCAAGCCGGAGCGTGCCCTGGGCGCACTCGCCATCTGCGGCGGCTCCGTCCAGCGTGCCTGTGCCTTCCTGGCATCCCCCGCACGCCTGGCGCTCTGGGACCGCGCCGCCGCCACCATGGAATCCCTCCTGGGGGCGGACGACCTGCAGCTGCTGCAGGATGCCAAGGACCTCGTCACCGCCGCCCGCGCCCCCTTGGAGGACGTGAGTGCGCAGCACGAGGAGCAGCTCGAGGAAGGCGGCGACTACCTGTCCCGCAGCGCGTTGCGCAGCCTTGGCGAGCAGCAGAAGCGCGAACTCGCCTCGCAGGAGCGCGAGTTCCTGGGCGAGCTGCTGGCCTGCATCCGCTCCTGGTTGGGCGATGGCTTATCCCTTGCAGTGGGTGCGCCCCGTGCCCTTGCCAACACCCGCTCCGCAGCGGCATTGCGACAGCTGGCTTCCCAGCTGCCATCCCAGAACTTCGTGAACGCGCTTAAGTCGGTCGACCTGGCCGGCAAGCGCATCGCATATGGTGTCACTCCCCAGCTGGCCGTGGAGGCCCTGCTGTTCGATTTGAGAAAGGTGCTCTCATGCCCCAAGTAGTGGCGGTTCGACTCCGCTATAACCCCAAGCAACTCTGGTTCGATCCCGCCCAGGCCCAGCCCCACGAGGGCGACCATGTGATCGTGTCCACGGAACGCGGCACGGAGATAGGCCTGGCCGTCTCGGACCCCTTCGAGGTCACGCAGGAGCAGATCGATGGACTCGCGAGCCCCCTGAAGCCGGTTCTGCGCGTGGCCAGCGAAGACGACCTGGTCCAGGCGGAGGAACTCGTGCGCAAGGGCGAGGAGGCCATGCCCTACTTCAACGAGCTCGTGACCAAGTACCGCCTGGACATGAAGCCCGTGCGCGTGGAGTACCTCTTCGGCGGCGAGAAGGCGGTCTTCTACTTCGTGAGCGAGGACCGCATCGACTTCCGCGAGCTGGTGCGCGACCTGGCCGCCCGCTTCCATACCCGCATCGACATGCGCCAGATAGGCGTGCGTGACGAGGCGCGTCTGGTGGGCGGCATCGCCCACTGCGGTCAGGAGCTTTGCTGCGCCCGCATGGGTGGCGAGTTCCAGCCCGTCTCCATCCGCATGGCCAAGGAGCAGGATCTGAGCCTGAACCCCCTCAAGATCAGCGGTGTCTGTGGACGCCTCATGTGCTGCCTGCGCTACGAGTTCGAGGCCTACAAGGACTTCAAGGGCCGTGCGCCCAAGAAGGGCGCTCTCATAGAGACCCCGCTGGGCATGGCCAAGGTGGTCGAGTTTGACACCCCGCGCGAGAGCGTGACTCTGCGTCTGGAGGACGGCAAGAGCTTCCAGATCCCCATCTCGCTCATGGACTGCCCCAAGGCCCAGGAGGGCGAGGGCGCCGAGCCCTGCCGCCCCTGCAAGGTGTCCCGCAAGGCGCTCGAGACCATCAACAGCAGTGCCATCCAGCTCGCGCTGGGCGCGCTGGAGCGCGAGGAGGAACGCGAGGCCCTCATCGACGAGGCCCTCAACTCCAGCCGTACTCTGCGTCGTCGCGGTAACCGTGGCGCCAAGGCGCCTGAGGCGCAGGCTGCCAAGGAGGAGACGCCCTCCACGACGGATGTTCCCGCCAAGGCCGATCCCTCATCCAAGAAGGATCGCAAGCCGCAGAAGCGCCAGAAGAACGGGCTTCAGGAGCAGGGGTCTTCGCTAGAGGACCGTTCCGCGAAGACCCCTGCTCCTGCGCCCGCTGCCAAGGCCGACACCTCTGTGCAGAAGTCCAAGGGCAAATCCAAGCAGGCGAAGGCCTCCGCTCCTGAAGCTGCTGAGAAGACACCCAAGGCGGCTGCAGCGAAGACGGAACCATCCGCTTCCAAGGCCAAGCCCAAGCAGCCCAAGAAAGGCAAGTCCGCTGATACTTCCGCCCCTGCTCCCGCAGCCGCGGAGAAGAAGCAAGCAGCGAAACCCAAGCCCAGGCCGGGGCAGCACTCCAGCAATGTGCGCAACTCACGGCCCGCCGATCCCGCCCCAACCGATGATCGTCGCCGTAGGCGTCGTCGCAGCAGCAACCCAGAGCAAGCGTCCAAGGAATGAGGAGATGATGCACCATGATCGATGAAGCCAAGCAAGTGGCAGCCGATGTGCGGAGTGAAGGCCTCACCCTTCTGACCGATCTCTACCAGCTCACCATGGCGCAGGGCTATTTCGAAGAGGGCAAGCACAACGACCTGGCCTGCTTCTACATGTTCTTCCGTGACATGCCCTTCGAAGGCGGCTATGCCGTCGCCGCGGGCATCGATCAACTCATGGACCTGGTCGAGGGCTTCCACTTCGATCAGGACGACATCGACTACCTGGCGGGTCTGCCCGCTCCCGGCGGCGGACTGCTGTTCAAGCAGCCCTTCCTGGACTACCTGCGCGAGCTCGTGCTCACGGTGGACATCGACACCGTGCGTGAGGGCGACCTCGTGTTCACCCGCGAGCCCCTGGTGCGCGTGACCGGCCCCATCCTACAGTGCCAGTTGCTCGAGACGGCGCTTTTGAACTGCGTGAACTTCCAGACCCTGGTGGCCACCAAGGCCGCCCGCATCTGCAGCGTGGCCAAGGGTGCCGTGGCTGAGTTCGGTCTGCGTCGTGCCCAGGGCCCCGACGGCGGCGTTTCCGCCAGCCGCGCGGCCTATATCGGCGGCTGCGCCTCCACCAGCAACGTGCTGGCGGGCAAGCTCTTCGACATCCCGGTCTCCGGTACCCATGCCCACTCCTGGGTCATGTCCTTCGACAGCGAGCTGGAGGCTTTCCGCGCCTACGCCAAGACCAGCCCCAGCAACTGCGTGTTGCTGGTGGACACCTACGACGTGGAGCGCGGCGTGCGCAACGCCATCACCGTGGGCCGCGAGATGCGTGCCCGCGGCGAGAAGCTGGCGGGCATCCGCATCGATTCCGGCGACCTTGCCTGGCTTTCCAAGAAGGCGCGCAAGATGCTGGACGAAGCCGGCTTCCCGGATGTCAAGATCGTGGCGAGCAACAACCTGGATGAGTACACCATCGCGTCGTTGAACGAGCAAGACGCCTGCATCGATTCCTACGGCGTGGGCACCTACATGGCCACCTGCTACGACCAGCCCGCGCTGGGTGGCGTCTACAAGCTCTCCGCCCTCTTCGATGACGCGACCGGCACCTGGGTGCCCAAGGTCAAGGCCACCGAGACCGCCGCGAAGGCCACCATCCCCGGTGTGCTGGGCGTGCGTCGTTACGTGCGTCCCGATGGCAGCATCAGCGGCGACATGATCTACGACATCAACCAGGAGCCCAGCGGCAGCGCCATCATCATCGACCCGCTCGACTCCACCCGCCGCAAGAACCTGTCCCGTCGCGAGTACTTCCAGCTGCTCACGCCGCTGGTGCGCGGTGGCAAGCTGGTGCGTGAGCGCGAGCACGTGCGTGTAGCCCGTGAGCGCTGCCTCAAGAACATCGCGGCCCTGGATCCCAGCGTCGCCCGCCTGCTGCGCCCGCACAACATCCCCGTGGGTATCGAGTCCGGTCTCTTCGCCCGCCGCGAGGACCTGCTGCTCGAGGCCAAGGGCTTCAAGTCCGCCAGCTTCCTGGCCAATCAGGACAGGGCTCTGCTGCTGGTGGACATCCAGAACGACTTCTGCCCCGGCGGAGCCCTCGAGGTCGCCGAAGGCGACCAGGTCGTCCCCGTCGCCAACCAGCTGATCGCGCTCTTCAAGGCCAACCGCCTGCCCGTGATCGCCACCTGCGACTACCATCCGCAGGGTCACGTGAGCTTCGCCTCCAGCCATGAGGGCTGCAAGGTGGGCGACGTGATCGACGCCGGCGGTGTGCAGCAGTATCTCTGGCCCGATCACTGCGTGCAGGGCACGACCGGTGCCCAGCTGCACCCCGATCTCAACGTGAAGGATGTGACGAGCATCGTCTACAAGGGCACCAAGCCCGACGTGGATTCGTACTCCGCATTCTTCGACAATGCCCATGGCAGCGAACAGACCACCGGTTTCCTGCGCGATCTGAAGGTGAAGGAACTCGTGGTCTGCGGCCTGGCCACCGATTACTGTGTCAAGTACAGCGTTCTGGACGCCCTTTCGCTGGGCTTCCAGGTGACGCTGGTCACGAGCGGCTGCAGGGCCGTCAACGTGAAACCCGAAGACGAGCAGTTGGCCATCCAGGAGATGGAGGCAGCTGGTTGTCGCATCTGCGAAGGGATTGATGAACTGTGATAAGCCCTCAGGAAACGCGCGTCACCCTCATCGGCCTCGATGTGGTGGGTGCCGCCATGGCCAACAACCTGGTGGAGGCCGGCTATGCGCTGTGCGTCTTCGATGACCAGGACCTTCCCAGCACCCCCGACGTCGCGCGTGAGCTCGAACTGGCCGGTGCCGAATGGGCCCAGGACATGGCGGAAGCCTGTCAGGACGCCCAGGTGATCATCGTCGCCCCGCATGACCCCGTCGATGTCGAGGAGCTCTTCATGGGCGACGACGGCATCCTGGAGTTCGCGGAGGAAGGCGCTTATCTGCTCAACATGAGCACGTGCAGCCCGCGCTTGAGCTACGAGATCTACGCCTGCGCCGCCGTGGGTGACCAGACCATGCTCGATGCGCCCATCACCGGTGGTGATACCGCCGCCGCACGCGGCGAGCTGGGCATCTACGTGGGCGGCGACGAGAGCGCCTTCCACGAGGTCGAAGCGCTGCTGCAGGTGCTGGGCAAGCGGGTGCTCTACATGGGTGCCAGCGGTCAGGGACAACTGGCCAAGATCTGCAACCAAGTCGCCCTAGCGGGTTCGCTGGTGGGCGCGATGGAGTCCCTGGCCCTGGCCAAGTTGGCGGGCATGGACCCGGCCAAGCTGCTGGAGGGCATCCGCCTGAGCGATGCCAGCAGCTGGACCCTGTACGATCTGGCTCCCAAGTCCATCAAGCGTGATTACAGCTCAGGCTTCTTCATGAGCCGTTTCATCCAGGAGATCGAGCTCGCTCTCGAGCTGGCCGACTCCCTGGAACTCACCCTGCCGGGTATGGAGGCGACCTACCAACTGCTCGACCTGCTGTGCACCGTGGGCGGTGGCGAGTTGGGCCTGCAGGCGCTCTCCCTTCTGTACGAAGAGGAGGAGGTCTGCGCGGCATACGGCCTGGACTGGTCCAAGGCCGAGGACCTCTATGACGGTGAGGATGAGGATGGCTGCGGCTGCGACGATGAGGACTGCGGCCACGATCATCACCATCACCACGACCATGACCACGGGCACGAGCATCCCGATCAGGGACAGGGCTTCCGCCCTGGCCCCGGTCCCGCCGGCTTCGGTGGCATCATGGGTTCCTTCTTCAGCCCCAACTAGGCCCCGGTGGTGTGGACTGTGACCGATTCGCGACACGGGAGACAGACGGCCGACGCCGCCTTGGAGTTCTTCGCGCCCTGTCCCCAGGGCCTCGAAGGCGTTTGCGCCGCTGAGCTCAAACAGGCGGGCATCCATCGCGTGCGTCCGCTCAAGAGCGGCGTCGCGTTCTTCGGCGACCTCGAGGCCGGCTACCGCGCCTGTCTGTGGAGCCGCACGGCTTCACGCGTGCTGTTGGTGATCGACCGCATCGACGCCGCGGATGCCGACGCGCTCTACGCCGGTGCGAAGGCCATCGCCTGGGAACGGCACCTAAGCGTCGACTCCAGTTTCGCCGTGGATGCGAGTGGCACCAATGATGCCCTGCGTAACACGCAGTACACCGGCATGCGCCTGAAGGATGCGCTCTGCGACCGCTTCCGTGAGCTGGAAGGGCGCCGTCCCAACGTGGATTCCGCGCATCCCGATGTGCTCATCAACGTCGCCCTGCGCGGGCAGCGCGCCACCGTCTCCATCGACCTGGCCGGTGGCTCCCTGCATCGCCGCGGGTACCGCAAGCCCGGCAAGCAGGCGGCCGCACCCCTGAAGGAAGCCCTGGCGGCGGGCATGCTGCTGCTGGCTGACTGGCCACGGATCGCACGCGAGGGCGGCGCCCTGCTCG
>JAFRFV010000217.1 GCA_017434185.1 Coriobacteriales bacterium | reverse complement strand
CTTCGCGATGGGGGACCGCCTGCCCGGTTTCTCGCTCGCGGTGCTGGCGATGCTGCTGGGCTTCGTGGCGAGCGGGCTTTCCATCGTGTGCTTCATCCGTGCGCAACGCGACCTGGGCGCCGCGCGCGTGGGCGCCTACTACGCGATGGCGCCGTTCATCAGCGTCTTCCTGGCTTGGGGCATCTGGGGGCAGCGCCCGGGCGCGCTGTTCCTGGTCGCGTTCGCGCTCATGGTGCTGGGCAGCTGGCTCTCGCTGCCGTCGCGGGATGATGCGGGGGCCGCGGACGCGGGTGCGGGTGACGCTGCGGGCGACGAAGCTGCGGAGTGACGCGCTTATCCGCCGCCGCTGCTTTGGAGTGATGCCACTACCAGACCGGAAATCCGTTTTGGTAGGCCCACCAAAACGGATAAGTGGTTTTGGAGTACCGTTTTCGCCGGTTTGGAGTGGAAATGCCTACCGTTCCCCCGGATTTCCATTTTGGATGGCCCACCAGACCGGAAATCCGTTTTGGTAGTTGGGGGATAAGCCCTCTCTCCGAAGTACCACCAAACTAGATATCCAGTTTGGGGGTGGGCTTTTCACACGTCTGAACTCAGGCCATCTACCACCAAACTAGATATTCAGTCTGGTGGTACCCCCAAACTAGAAATCCAGTTTGGGGGTGGGTGCCGCCCCCGCCCTGCGCCTCCTGCGTGCTCGCCCACCACGTTCGCCGCTCACCCGCGTCAACGCGCCGCCTAACGTGGATACGCCCGGGTCCGTGGCGTTTGACAAGCTCTCAAGTCGCAGGTATTGTATGCCACCGTCACTCTAAGCTCGGACGCATCTGCGCAGTTCGCGGCCGTGAGGGACGAGTTGGTAAGAGGTTTGCCGCCCAGCACGAGGGATGCCGTGCCCTGGTGCAAGGCGACAGGCCGGGAATAACAAGAAGGAGCAAGATGGCTACAATCAATCAGCTGGTCCGCAAGGGCCGCACCAGGTCGGTCGACAAGAAGAAGACCCCTGCCCTGAAGGGTAACCCCCAGAAGCGTGGCGTATGCACCCGTGTGTACACCACCACCCCCAAGAAGCCCAATTCCGCCCTGCGTAAGGTCGCCCGTGTGCGCCTGGTCAACGGCATGGAAGTCACCGCCTACATCCCCGGTGAGGGCCACAACCTGCAGGAGCACTCCATGGTGCTCATCCGCGGCGGTCGTGTTAAGGACCTCCCCGGCGTGCGCTACAAGATCATCCGCGCTGCTCTGGATTGCGCTGCTGTGAACAACCGCAAGCAGGCCCGCAGCCGCTACGGCGTGAAGAAGCCCAAGGCTGGCAAGGCGCCCATGCCCATGAAGAAGCGCTAGTAGTCGAGCATCCCAGAGAAAGAAGGAGTAACACATGCCGCGTCGTGCAGCCGCCATCCGCAGGGAAACCCAGCCGGATGCCGTTTACAACAATCGCCTTGTCACCCAGCTGATCAACAAGATCCTGCTGGACGGCAAGAAGTCCACTGCCGAGGCCATCGTCTACGGCGCTTTCGATCTGATCGAGCAGCGCACCGGCAACGATCCCCTCACCGTGTTCAAGAAGGCCATGGAGAACGTCCGCCCCACGCTCGAGGTCAAGCCCAAGCGTGTTGGTGGTGCCACCTACCAGGTCCCCGTGGAGGTCAACTCCCGCCGTTCCACCACCCTGGCCATCCGCTGGATGGTGGGTTTCGCCCGTAAGCGCAAGGAGCGCACCATGATCGAGCGCCTCGCCGGCGAGATCCTGGATGCCAGCAATGGCGTTGGCGCCTCCGTCAAGAAGCGCGAGGACGTCTTCAAGATGGCCGAGAGCAACCGTGCCTTCTCCCACTATCGTTGGTAGAAGAGAGTAGGTTCCAACACTCATGGCCTCCAAGCAATTCCCCCTCAAGGACACCCGCAACATAGGGATCATGGCTCACATCGACGCCGGTAAGACGACGACGACCGAGCGCATCCTGTATTACACGGGCAAGTCCCACAAGATAGGCGAGGTGCACGATGGTGCCGCCACCATGGACTGGATGGTCCAGGAGCAGGAGCGCGGCATCACCATCACCAGCGCCGCGACCACGTGCTTCTGGAAGGAGCACCGCATCCAGATCATCGACACTCCAGGTCACGTTGACTTCACGGCGGAGGTCGAGCGCAGCCTGCGCGTTCTGGATGGTGCCGTCGCGGTGTTCTGCGCCGTTGGTGGCGTCCAGCCCCAGAGCGAGACGGTCTGGCGTCAGGCCCATCGCTACGGCGTGCCCCGCATCGCCTACATCAACAAGATGGATCGCACCGGCGCCAACTTCGAGAACGTCGTCGAGATGATGAAGGATCGCCTCAACACCAGGCCCGCCCTGCTGCAGCTGCCCATCGGCTGCGAGGATGCGTTCGCCGGTATCATCGACCTCATCACCATGACCGCGTGGACCTTCGAAGAGGACGCCAAGGGCATGACCTACCCCGTCGAGGGCGAGATCCCCGCTGACCTCTACGAAGAGGCCCAGCTGCGCCACGACGAGCTGTTCGACCTCGCTTCCGAGTTCGACGATGACCTCATGATGGCCATCCTCGAGGGCGAGGACATCGATCCCGACACCGTGCGCGCCGCCCTGCGCAAGGGCTGCCTGGCCTGCGAGATCACCCCCGTCTGCTGCGGCTCGTCCTTCAAGAACAAGGGCATCCAGCTGCTGCTGGACAACATCGTGGCCTACCTGCCGTCCCCGCTGGACGTTCCCGCCATCAAGGGTATCGACCCCAAGACCGACGAGGAAGTCGTGCGCGAGTCCGATCCCAAGGCCCCGTTCGCGGCCCTGGCCTTCAAGGTCATGACCGACCCGTTCGTGGGCAAGCTCACCTACATCCGCGTCTACTCCGGCACCCTGGAGTCCGGTAGCTACGTCATGAACGCCACCAAGGATTCCAAGGAGCGCGTGGGCCGTCTCCTGCAGATGCACTCCAACACCCGCCAGGAGATCTCCAGCTGCTCCGCCGGTGACATCGTCGCCGTCGTTGGCCTCAAGAACACCACCACCGGCGACACCCTCTGCCCGCCCGACGGCGACCCCGTCATCCTGGAGTCCATGGTCTTCCCGGACCCGGTCATCGACATCGCCATCGAGCCCAAGACCAAGGCCGAGCAGGACAAGCTGGGCATCGCCCTGCAGAAGCTGGCGGAGGAGGATCCCACCTTCCGCGTGTCCACCAACGTCGAGACCGGCCAGACCATCATCGCCGGCATGGGCGAGCTCCATCTGGAGGTCATCGTCGATCGCCTGCTGCGTGAGTTCAGGGGCGAGGCCAACGTGGGCAAGCCGCAGGTGGCCTATCGCGAGACCGCCGGCAGCGACGTCATGAACGTGGACGCCAAGTTCGCCCGCCAGACCGGTGGCCACGGTCAGTACGGCCACGTGGTCATCAACCTGTTCAAGCAGGAACCCGGCGCCGGTTATGCCTTCGAGAACGCGATCGTTGGCGGCGTCATCCCCAAGGAATTCATCCCCGCGGTGGATAAGGGCATCCAGGAGGCGCTCCAGAGCGGCGTCCTGGCCGGCTACCCCGTGGTGGATGTCCGTGTGGAGCTGGTCGATGGTTCGTATCATGAGGTGGACTCCAGCGAGGCCGCCTTCAAGATCGCCGGTTCCATGGCTGTGAAGGAAGCACTCCGTCGCAGCAAGCCCGTCCTGTTGGAGCCCTTCATGAGCGTGGAGGTCGAGACCCCCGCTGATTACATGGGCGACGTCATGGGCAATCTCTCCGCTCGCCGTGGTCACATCCAGGGTATGAGCGACCGCAGCAATGCGAAGGTCATCGACGCTCGCGTGCCGCTGTCCGAGATGTTCGGTTATGCAACCGACCTCCGCAGCGCCACCCAGGGTCGTGCTTCCTACACCATGCAGTTCGATAGCTACGAGCCCGTTCCCAAGAACGTGGCTGAGATCATCATCGGAAAGACCGGTGCCTAGGCCAAGCGCCCGGACATCGATAATGGACAAAGGAGTCATCGTGCCGAACCAGAAGATCAGGATCCGCCTCAAGGGTTACGATCATGAGATCGTGGACCAGTCCACCAAGCTGATCGTGGACACCGCCCTGAAGACCGGCGCCAAGGTGAGCGGTCCCATCCCGCTGCCCACCGAGCGCAACATGTACTGCGTCATCCGTTCGCCTCACGTGAACAAGGATAGCCGTGAGCAGTTCGAGATGCGCACCCACAAGCGCCTCATCGATATCCTCGAGCCCACCCCCAACACCGTCGATTCGCTCATGCGTCTCGACCTTCCGGCGGGCGTGGATATTGAAATCAAGCTCTAAGTGATGCATACTAGGCAGGCTGTGCTCTCGCGCAGCTATGCCTATGCGCATAAAAGGTAGGATGTGGTCCGCTGGGGAGCTGCACAAGGGGTGTGGCTTAGGTCCCATGACCACCGGATGTTAGGTAGGAACATGGTCAATACGATACTTGGCCGCAAACTGGGCATGACCCAGGTATGGAGCGAGGATGACTGCCTCATCCCCGTTACCGTCATCCAAGCCGGCCCCTGCACGGTCTCCCAGGTGAAGACCGTGGAGAACGATGGATACGCGGCAATCCAGATCGGCTATGGCGAGCTCAAGGCGAAGCACGTCAACAAGCCGATGGCCGGTCATTTCGCCAAGGCCGGTGTGGCCCCCATGAAGTGGCTGCGTGAGGTGCGCGTTGCTGACGCCTCCCAGTACAACGTGGGCGATACCATCACCGTGGAAGCCTTCGCGGATGCCAAGAAGGTCGATGTCACGGGCACTTCCAAGGGTAAGGGCTTCGCTGGTGTCATCAAGCGCCACGGTTTCGGTGGCGGTCCTGGTGGCCACGGTGCCCACTTCCATCGTGCTCCCGGTTCCATCGACCAGTGCGCTTCTCCCTCTCGCGTGTTCAAGGGCGTTCGTCTGCCCGGTCACATGGGAGACGCCCGCGTCACCGTCCGTAATCTCGAGGTCGTCTCCATCGACGCCGATCAGAACCTGATCATCGTCAAGGGTGCCGTCCCCGGTGGTAAGGGTGGCTTCCTTACCATCCGTCAGGCTTAAGAGGGGAGGAGAGAATCATGTCTACGATCGACATCAAGAACGCCCAGGGCGAAGTCGTCGAAACCGCAGAGCTGGAGCCCTCCATCTTCGCAATCGAGCCCAATGTCTATGCAATGCATGAGGTCGTCCGCGCTCAGCTCGCCGCTGCCCGTCAGGGTACTTCCAACACCAAGACCCGCGGCTTCGTGAGCGGTGGCGGCAAGAAGCCCTATCGTCAGAAGGGCACCGGTCGCGCCCGTCAGGGTAGCACCCGCGCTCCGCAGTGGCGCGGTGGCGGCGTCGTCTTTGGCCCGCATCCCCGCAGCTATGCGTTCCGCGTGAACAACAAGGTCGTCAAGCTCGCCATGCGTTCCGCTCTGTCCGACAAGCTGGCAGAGGGCAACCTGCATGTGGTCAAGGGTTTCGATTTCGATAAGCCCAGCACCAAGGCGGCCATCGCTTCCCTCAAGGCCCTTGGCCTGGAGGGCAAGAAGCTCACCCTCATCCTTGCCGATGACGACATCGACAGCTTCCTGAGCTTCCGCAACCTGCCCCAGGTGCGCATCCTCGCCGCCTGTGAGGCCAACACCTACGATCTGGTCGACAACGCTGCGGTGCTCCTCACCGAGCCTGCTCTCAAGTACATCGAGGAGGTGCTCGCATAATGGCCAAGGATCCTCGCACCATCATCATCCGCCCGGTCATCTCCGAGCGCAGCTACGACATGATCGAGCTCAACCGTTACACCTTCGAGGTTGCCAAGGACGCCACCAAGGTCGAGATCGCCAAGGCGATCCAGGAGATCTTCGACGTCCATGTGGTCAAGGTGAACACCATGCACGTGTCCGGCAAGATGAAGCGCGTCCGTTACCGCGCCGGCCTGACCCGTTCCTGGAAGAAGGCCATCGTCACCCTCGCCCCCGGCGAGAGCATCGAGATCTTCAGCGTGTAAGTATGTGATCCAGTGGGGATTCGGACTGTCTGGGGTCCGGATCCCTCACCGGTTCTCATAGAAGTTGGTGTCCTGTGCTCCAAGAGGGAGCCGCCCGGCACCGTGGTAGTCTGGCGTCACGAACCGTCCGCGAATGCGGGTCCCATGCGGGGATGTGGCCATCAGACACGAGAGAGAAAAGGAAGAACATGGGAATCAAGCAGTACAAGCCGACTTCCCCGGGTCGCCGCAACATGTCGGTCTCCGATTACAGTGAGATCACCCGCAGCTACCCCGAGAAGTCCCTCGTTGAGGCCCTGCCCAAGAAGGCCGGCCGCAACAGCGATGGCCACGTTACCACCCGTCATCAGGGCGGCGGCAACAAGCGCCAGTATCGTGTGATCGACTTCAAGCGCCGCAAGGACGGTATCCCCGCCAAGGTCGCCACCATCGAGTACGACCCCAACCGCAGCGCTCGCATCGCCCTGCTCCACTACGCCGATGGCGCCAAGGCCTACATCCTCCAGCCCAAGGGCCTGAAGGTTGGCGACGTGGTGGTTTCCGGCACTGGTGCGGACATCAAGCCCGGCAACTGCCTGCCTCTGGCTGACATCCCCGTCGGTACCCTGGTGCACTGCGTGGAGCTCCAGCCCGGTCAGGGTGCCGCTCTGGCCCGCAGCGCCGGTACCAGCATCCAGCTGATGGGTAAGGAAGGCGACTACGCCATCCTGCGCATGCCCTCCAGCGAGATGCGTCGCGTGCTCCTCACCTGCCGCGCCTGCATCGGCGAGGTCGGCAATGCCGAGCACAGCAACATCAAGATCGGTAAGGCCGGTCGTGCTCGCTGGGCTGGCGTTCGTCCCAGCGTCCGCGGTACCGTCATGAACCCGGTCGATCATCCCCATGGTGGTGGTGAGGGCCGCAACAAGAGTGCTGGTCGTCATCCCGTCACTCCTTGGGGTATCCCCACCAAGGGTCATCGTACCCGCAATAAGAAGAAGGCCTCGAGCAGGCTGATCATCCGCCGCCGTAAGAAGTAGTAGAGACGAGAAGGAGAAAGAACATGAGTCGTAGTCTCAAGAAGGGACCTTACGTCGAGCCTCGTCTTCTGCAGCGTATCTACGCTATGAACGAAGCCGGCGAGAAGGAAGCCATCAAGACCTGGTCCCGCAGCTCCACCATCTTCCCCGAGATGGTTGGACACACCATCTCGGTGCATGATGGCCGCAAGTTCATCCCCGTGTACGTCACCGAGTCCATGGTGGGCCACAAGCTGGGCGAGTTCGCTCCCACCCGCACGTTCCGCGGCCATGCCGGCGATAAGAAGGGTAGGTAAGATGGAAGCCAAAGCAAGTGCCCGTTTCGTCAGGGTATCCCCCCGCAAGGCCCGCATGGTCGTCGACCTGGTCCGCGGCAAGTCCGTTGTCCGCGCCAAGGAGATCCTGCAGTTCACCCAGCGCGATGTTGCTCCCATCGTGGAGAAGCTCATCGACAGCGCCTGCGCCAATGCCGCTCAGCAGCATCAGCTCCGTCCTGAGGATCTGTTCGTGAAGACCATCTTCGTCGATGAGGGTCCCACTCTGAAGCGCATCCGTCCCCGCGCCAAGGGTTCCGCGTCCCGCATCAACAAGCGCACCAGCCATATCAACGTCGTCGTTGCAACTCGAGAGGAGGCGTAAGCTCAATGGGTCAGAAGGTCTATCCCACTGGTATTCGCCTGGGTATCACCGAGGATTGGCGTAGCCGCTGGTATGCCGGTAAGGATTACAAGGATCTCGTGGAGCGCGACATCACCCTGCGTCGCTTCCTCGAGAAGAAGCTCGCCCATGCCGCTCTCTCCAAGGTGGAGATCGAGCGCGCTGGCGATAAGTGCAAGGTCATCATCACCACTGCCCGCCCCGGCATCGTCATCGGCAAGAAGGGCGCGGACATCGATGAGCTGCGCCGCGAGCTGGAGAAGCTGGATGGCGGCCACGTGAACGTGGAAGTCGTCGAGATCAAGCGTCCCGAGCTGGATGCCGTGCTGGTGGCCCAGTCCATCGCCGAGCTCCTTGAGGGCCGCGTCGCTTTCCGTCGCGCCATGCGCAAGGCCGTCCAGTCCGCCCGCAAGTCCGGTGCCAAGGGCATCCGTATCCAGTGCGCTGGTCGCCTGGGCGGTGCCGAGATGAGCCGCCGCGAGTGGTACCGCGAGGGTCGCGTGCCGCTGCACACCCTGCGTGCGAAGATCGATTACGGCCAGGCCGTCGCCGCCACCACCATGGGTTCCTGTGGCGTCAAGGTCTGGATCTACCAGGGCGATGCGATGCCTGGTCAGCCCGTGCCCAACCCGGCACTCGAGGGCTCTCCTCGTCCCCAGCGTCCTCGCCGTGGCGAAGGGAGGAACTAAACGATGCTCATTCCCAAGCGTGTCAAGCACCGTAAGGTGCAGCGCGGTTCTATGAAGGGTTCCGCCAAGGGCGGTACCAAGATCACCAACGGCGACTGGGGCCTGGTCGCTCTGGAGCCGCATTGGATCACCAACCGTCAGATCGAGGCCACCCGTATCGCCATCACCCGTTACATGAAGCGTGGCGGTCGCGTGTGGATCAACATCTTCCCGGACAAGCCCATCACCAAGAAGCCCGCTGAGACCCGTATGGGTTCCGGTAAGGGTAATCCCGAGGCCTGGGTCGCCGTCGTGAAGCCCGGTCGCGTGATGTTCGAGGTCGCAGGTGTCAGCGACGAAGTTGCGAAGGAAGCGCTCCGCCTTGGCATGAACAAACTGCCAATCAAGTGCAAGATCGTTTCCCGTGCTGATCAGGACGGGGAGGAATAGAAGATGAAGGCTGCAGAAATCCGCGAGCTGTCCAACGAGGACATCAATGTGAAGATCAAGGAGGGCCGTGCAGAGCTCTTCAACCTGCGTTTCCAGATGGCCACCAGCCAGTTGGACAACACCGCTCGCATCAAGCAGGTCAAGAAGGACATCGCTCGTCTCCAGACCGAGATGCGCGCCCGTCAGATGGTTGCCGAGTAGGAGTAGGAGAGTAACATGACTGAAGAGCGTAACAACCGCAAGGTTCGCCAGGGTGTCGTGGCCTCCGCTGCTGGTGATAAGACCATCACGGTCGTGATCAGCGAGCGTAAGCCCCACCCCGTTTACAAGAAGATGATCACCCGCACCAAGAAGCTCTATGCTCATGATG
>JAFRFV010000216.1 GCA_017434185.1 Coriobacteriales bacterium | reverse complement strand
TCTCCGCACGGATGACGGGACCCAAGGAGCTCGAACTGGGTTTGGGCCGCCCCGAACTCCTGGAATCAGGGGATAAGCCCTTCAAGCGCGGGCATCTGTACCTGCTCGATGCCGGCCGCGTTCCCCAGCGTGCCCATGCGGAACGAGGGGCCGTCATCGTGTGCATCGGAGATTCCCCGCGGCTCGCGCGCTACCGCGACCGCTGCTGCGTGATCGAGCTCTCGAAGGATGCCGACTTCTTCACGACCTTCAACACGCTGCAGCATATCTATGATCGCTTCGATGCGTGGGAGGACGACATCAACCGTATCATCGAGCGCGACGGCGACATCTCGCGCATGCTCACCCGCAGCGAGGACATCTTCTGCAACCCCCTGTTCGCCATCGATGCGGACTTCCGCATGCTGGGCGCTTCCCGCATGGCCGTCGATCTGGAGGAGGGCCTCTCATTCGAAGAACGGGGCGGCGCATCGCTCAAACTGGATGCCGTCGACCAGTTCCTCGAGTTCCACGACCTATCCATGGATGAGCGTGAACCACTCGTTCTGAGTCTGCTCGACCAGACGACGTTGAACCAGAACATCTTCGACGGCGGCGAATACCGTGGCTGCCTGACCGTGCGCTACCTGCAGCGAACCTACCGCCCCAGCGACAAACCCCTTGTGTCATGGCTGGCCCAGCGCGTGCATCGTGCGATGCGTGAACTCGCGAGCAGTGCTCCCGACGGCTTGGGTTCGTTGCGTCAGGCACTCCAGGATCTGATCGAGGAACGCCCGCTCGACTCCCTCGCGCGCGACGTGCTGCAGAAGTCGAGTGAGGGGCGTCGCTTCATCTGCATGCGTTTGAAACTCTCCAGCCGCCTGGACCAACTGCCCATAGGCTATGTACGCAATACCCTTGAGAGCAACTTCGCCAAGAGCATCGTCTTCGAGCACCACGGCAATTCCGTCGTCGCGATCATCGACATCGGTGACCTGGGCGACGACCATCTTGCGACCATCACTTCGTCCATCGTCCCCTTCACCACATCGATGCAGATGAAAGCGGGGCTGAGCGACCCCTTCAACGACCTACTGCTCAGCCGTCAGCTCTTCATGCAGGCAAACATGGCACTCGACATCGGCACGCTCATCGATTCGGAGTCGAGCGTCTACCGCTACCAGGATTACGTCTTGGACGGGATGATCATGGACTCACTGGGCGGCATGCCGCTCGAGCTGCTCTGTCCGGAAGGACTGCGCCGCCTGATCGAACACGACCAGACGGCGCCTACAAGCTATGTCGAGACCCTGCGTACGTACTTGGAGAACAACGCGAACGTGGCGAAAGCGGCGAGCATGCTCTTCGTGCATCGTTCCACGCTCATCGAGCGCCTGCAGCGCATCCGTCGCGAGCTCGGCTTGGAACTCGACGACCCGGACGTGCAACTGCGCTTGCGCATGCTCTTGAAAGCGATGCAGCTGCGCGACTCCCTGCGCGACGCGTCGTACTAGCCGGAAGGGCTAGTCCTCCGGGATCTCCTTCAGACGAGCATCGATCTCGTCCAGATGATCGGCCAGTTCCTTGGCCTGGGGGAAGCTGGCCAGCTTGCGCAGCGTGAGACCCATGACCATCTTCATCTGGGGATCCTTCGTGAAACCGGGCGAATACTCGCTGATGATGGCCGCAGCGGCCGGATTCTTGGAGAGCTTCCTGCACTTGTCGTCGACGGAATAACCCATGGATGACCTCCCTTTGACGCTTCGACGGACCTTTTCGCAGCGTCATTGTGCCTTGCAACGGGATGCACGTCATGCCGCATTCCCACGGTGAAAGAAGCGCTTATCCCCTACCTTCCGTGGGGGATAAGCGCTTCATCGGTATCGATGGGTTCCCGGGTTCCTAACCCGCGGTCACACCGCCCTTCTTCACAACGACCACGCCCTGCACCGCGTAGGTGTCCTCACCTGCGATGTAGCTGATCGTCACCGTGTCACCCGGCTCGGCAAAGAGCACATCCAGGCAGTCGGCCACGTTGACCTCGAAGATGGCGCTCTGGCCCTGCAGCATCAGGAAGAAGTGCGTGTTGCCGTCCACGACGGCCTGCGCCATGTTGGTCACTACGCCCGTGGCCTCCTGCAGGTCGCCCTCGGGCAGCACCTGGGTCACATCCTCGCGACCCAGGACGCCATTGGTCACGAGCAACTGCTGGTAGTTGGCCTGGGTTTCGCTCACCGTGTCGCCCACGGCCACGTTCTGGTAGCGCTCGATATCGAGCATGGCGAACTTCTTGACCGTGCCGGCCTTATCCTTGAGGGCCATGAAGTACGTGGGGTTGCCACCGATGTTGATGAGCAGCGGGAAGGTGGCCTCGTAGTTGAGGTGCTGCACCTGGCCTTCGGCGGAGTTCATGGCGGAGTCCTCGGTGGCACCGGCCACGCTGTAGAAGGTGGACTCGGCGGTGCGCTGGTTCACCAGCACGAAGCCGATGATCGAGTTGTCGTTGGTGGCGCTGGTGACGCCGGTGTAGACCCACACGTCGTCATCCTTGGCGATGTAGTTGTAGCCCAGCTGGCCGTTGGTACCCGGGGTGGTCTGCTTGACGCCCTCCTGACCCAGCCAGGAGTTGATCCAGCCGTTCAGGTACTTGCCGCTCCAGTTGTACTGGCGGATGAGCAGGTCGCTGGGATACGCACGGTCGACCCACTGCGGCACTTCCTCGATGCTGTAGTTGAAGCACTCGCCGGTGCAGGCGTTGCACAGGATCACGCGCACGATGGTCTCGCCGCCGAAGAGGCCGATGGTACGGGTCTGGACCGGGCAGACCCACCAGGGCGTGCCGTCGTCATCGATCTCGAAGGCGAACTCGTCGAACATGTAGAACGGGTACTTGAGCTGCACATAGCGGTAGATGTTGCGCCCCAGAGGCTCACTGGGCGAGTACTTGATGCCCTCGGGAAGACGCACCAGCTCCGTATCCTGCGTGGTCATGTCGACCAGGATGTAGCCGGGGATGCCGTCCTTGCGGTTGTAGAGCCACTTGAAGATGTCCGCATAGCCCAGCGGGCTCACGCGCACCGGCGTGGCCTGATAGTTGATCTGGCTGTACAGCGGGCTGATCTCGAACTGGCTCACGTAGTCCGCGATGGTGCCCATGGTGCGGTTGCCCAGGATCGCGGCGCTGTCACGGTCGATGACGGGGATCTGGTTGTAGTTGACCTCGGGGATGTCCTGTGCGAAGTCCTTCTCGGTGGTTTGCAGGATGGAGGCGTACTTGTAGGAGTTGCCGGGGACCCAGGACATACTGAGCACACCGCCCAGCAGACCCACCAGCACGAGAGCCGCGGGGATCCAGGACAGGTGTTTGTAGCGATCGGCCTTGGTGGGATCGGCGGCCTTCTTGGCGGTACCCTGCGTCCAGCGCGCCGTCTGCAGGCGGAAGTACAGGAAGCAGGGAAGCAGGATGAAGAAGCCCACGAAGTACCAGAGACGCTCGGAATGCAGGTTGAGCGTGGGATGGAACCACCAGTACAGGGCCAGGATGATGAGCACCGCGAGGATGCCCCACATGATGAGTTTGCCCTTGCTGGGGGTCTTCATCTTGTCGAAGTTGATGGTGATGGGAGTGGGCACGCCGGGGATGTTCACGGTGGGGCCGCCACCCGCCTTGCCGCCTCCGTTGCCGTCATCGCCTCCGTTGCCGCCCTGCGCGCGTTGACGCTGCTGGCCAGCGCCCTGGGGCATGCCGCCAAAGAGCATATCGAAGAGACTGCCGCCACCGCCGCCGAAGGGGTTCTCGCCGGGTTCGCGCCAGGGTGTCTTGTGATCGTCCATCATGCATCCTCTCGAATCATGAGTATCGATTGAATAATCCGTGGTCAACAGGATAGCAGCGCCTTGCTTGGACGCGTCCATCGGTTGCTATTATGATACACGATGCAGGAACAGGCAGTACGTGAGGATGGATGGGCGAATGGCTGACGAATCGCGATGGAATAGGATCGAGTTCGAAGCTGGGAGCGGATCCGCTGATGGGAACCCGCCCCAGGATGTCATCGAACTCGAAGTGGAAGCAGTGACGGAGTCCGCGGACGCCGTCGTGCCCGTGGAGCCGGCCGAGCCCGAAGTCGAGCTCGAGGGCGAGATCGCCGTCGGACACGCGGACGCGCCCGTGATCGAGCTCGAGGTCGAGCAGGTGGGCGAGCCAGCGGTCGATGACGCGGCCAAGACCAAGGCCCAGACCAAGGCCGAGGCCAAAGCACAGGCCAAGGCGGAAGCGAAAGCGAGGAAGGAAGAGGCCGCACGGGCCGAGGCCAAGGCGAAGGCGGAGGCCAAGGCGAAGGCGGAAGCCGCTGCCAAGTCCAAGGCCAAAGCGGACGCTGGGGATCAGCGCCGCGGTGGAGTCGGCAAGCGCCTGCTCCGCGCCTTCGTGGGCATCATCCTGTTGGCCCTCCTTGGAGGCTACGCCTACGGTGTCCACTACTACAGCGGTCACTTCCTGCCCAAGACCCAGCTGGATGGCGCCGACCTGTCCAACCTGAGCATCGACGAGGCGGCCCAGGCGCTCGACGCACAGGAGGCACTCTTCCGCGTGACCGTGCAGGGCGAGGGACTCGACATCATCATCAAGCCCGAGGACATCGGCCGCACGGTCGATTCCAGCGGCATCGTCGCGAGTGCCCACGAGCTGACCGTGAACGAGTGGCGTTGGCCCCTCGACCGTTGGAGCGCGCATGACCTGGACTCGAACCTGGTGGCCACCTACGACCCCCAGATGCTCGAACGGTTCCTGAGTGACGAGGTCCAGGCGGCGAACGCCCAGGCGAAGGCACCGCGTGATGCCTACGTCATCTACAGCCCGACCGCCCAGCGCTTCGAAGTCGTCAACGAGTCCTACGGCAACACGATCGACCAGGCTCGCGTGATAGCCAAGGTCGAGGAAGCGCTTATCACCGAACAGAACACCGTCGAGATCACCAGCGACGACCTGCTCGTACCCAAGCACAGCGCCGACGACGAGGCGATCATGGCCGCCTGCGACAAGGCCAACGGCTACCTGGCCGGCAAGCTGGTGATTGCGATCGACGGCAAGGACCGCTACACCGTGGATGCCAAGGACATCGCTCCCTTCGTGGTCATCGACGACGACCTGCAGGTGAGCCTGGACACGGCCGCCCTGCGCAACTGGGCCGTGAAGATGGAGAGCGCCCTGAACAGCGTGGGCAAGGAGCGCGTCTACACGCGTCCCGATGGCAAGGTGGTCACGGTTTCGGGCGGCACCTATGGCTGGCGTACCCGCAGCGTCGGTCTGGCCGACCGCATCGTGAACGTGGCCGAGAAGGGTAAGCAGGAACGCGTCAACGTTCCCTCCACGCAGTCTGCCTACACGTTCACCGGCGTGGGCGGCATGGATTGGGGCCGCTATGTGGATGTGGACCTGTCCACGCAGCATGCCGTCTATTACGACGTCGACGGCAAGGTGCTGTGGGAGAGCGGCATCGTGAGCGGTAAGCCCGCCACCCCCACCCCCACCGGCGTCTACATCCTGACCGACAAGCAGAGCCCCGCCACCCTGAAGGGCTTCAACAGCACGACCACGGTCAACTACTGGATGCCTTTCGCGGGTAGCGCCGTGGGCTTGAACGACTCTGCCACGCAATCCTCATTCGGTGGGACCGCCTACAAGGACGGCTTCGGCACGCGCGGCAGCATCGACCTGCCGCCCGACAAGGCCCGCGAGCTCTTCGAGCTGATCAACGTGGGCGAGGCCGTCGTCGTCCACTGGTAGGCGCACACACAGAAGGTCCGGACGCGGGACGAGGGTCGATTTGAGCTTCTGTGTGTGTGCTGAGAGAGCATTCAAGGCGATTGTGTGTGCGTGAAGGCGCCTTTGCACGTGCTGAATTGAAACAAAACGCGATATTGCAGCGATTCATCGCAGAAACCGCAACCTGGCGGAAGGTCCATGTCGGAAAACGCACACACAGAAGGTCCGGACGCGGGATGAGGGTCGATTTGAGCTTCTGTGTGTGTGCTCGCATGGGATAAGCGCTGCGATCGCCGCGGCCGTCGATGATTCCGGGCAAAATACAAGCCCGCTCAAGAGAAGGGGAAGCTCTTGAGCGGGCTTGTAAGGGAATGTCGCTTGGGCGGTGAGTGAAGGAGGGGGGAAGGAGGGGTCCCGCTTTCACGACATGTCGTTTCTGACAATGCATACGATATATCGTAACGACTCTTTTTGCAAGAGGTTTTTTCGATTTTACGATATATCGATTTAGTGACGTGCAGATGGCGGAAATGTGAAGGCGAGCGGTAGTCCAAGCGGCCGTCT
>JAFRFV010000215.1 GCA_017434185.1 Coriobacteriales bacterium | reverse complement strand
TCATGGACGAGCCCACCGCCCATCTGGACTTCAAGAACGAGCTCTTCTTCATGGAGACCGTGCTGCGCTTGGTGGGCGAGCAGGGCGTGGGTGTGCTCATAGCGACGCATTCTCCCAACCAGGCCTTCTTCTTCGAAGGCAACGGCGTGCCGGTGCTCTGCGCTCTCATGGATGGCGGTCGCGTGCATCTTCATGGGACGCCATCCCAGGTGCTCACGCCGGACAACCTCTCCAAGTACTACGGCGTACGTGCGCAGGTGGTGGGCGCGGATGTGGGGCAGGGGAGGCATCTCGATCAGATCCTGCTGATCTCGACGGAGGGTGACGAAGATGAACGATGACACGAGGAAGCTGCTCCAGCGTCTGCTGATCGTGGTCATGGTGCTGGCCCTCGCTACGGCTGCGGGCATCTACGCCTGGAGCAGCGGGGCTTTCTCCGCGACGCACGGGAAGACCGCTGTGGACACGCAGGTGGTCGCCGACTCCCTTGGCCGACAAGTGGAGGTGCCCCGCGACTGCCAGCGCATCGCAGCGCTGGATTCGTTCGCCGGCGAAGCGCTCATCATGGCAGGGGCCGGTCCGCTGGTGGTGACGGTGCCCAACGGGGTCTCGAGTGATGTGATCCTTCAGGAGATCTACCCGGGGCTGGCCGATCTGCCCTCGCCCAAGTCGAGCGGCGCGGTGAACATCGAGGCCCTCGGGGCACTCGAGCCGGATGTGGTGCTCATCCGCAGCTCCCTGTACTATTCCGCCGATGAGGTCGCCAAGCTCGACAAGCTGGGCATCCCGTATCTGGTGGTGGACTACCAGAGCGTCGAAGGGCAGATCGACGCGCTGCGCTTGCTGCAGCAGCTGCTGCCCGCCGAGCAAGCGCAGCGCATGGGGCTCATCATCGCCACCTATGAGGATGCGGTCGCCCGCGTGGAGGATCGCGCGGCCAGAATCCCCGTTGACGAACGCGTGCGCGTGTACCACTCCATCAACCAGGCGGTGCTCACCGACGGTTCCACGAGCATCGGTGCCGACTGGGTGACGCGCACCGGCGCAATCGATGTGTCCGCAGGCGAGAGTGCGACGGCGGACCGCGGCGACTACCAGGCCACGCTGGAACAGGTCTTCCTGTGGGATCCCGACGTGGTGATCTGCAACGAATCCAACACCGTTGACTACCTGCTTTCGGACAGCAAATGGGAGGGTCTGCGCGCCGTACGCGATGGGCAGGTGCTCAACATCCCGGTGGGGGCCACCCGCTGGGGGCAGCGCGGCAGTACCGAGACCTGGTTCGCCATGCTGTGGCTGGGAACGACCATCTACCCCGAATACTATGCCGACATCGACCTGCAGGCCGAGGTGACGCGATTCTACGGAGACGTGCTGGGCGTGCAGGTGGACGATGAGCTCTACGCCCGCATGCTCGCCGGTGAGGATCTTCGCAAGCACGCCACGGGGGAGGGGGCAACGAATCCGCGCTGAGCTGCGTCCTGCGGCGCTTATCCCCTGTAACACGGGTTTTCCGCCGTCGGATGACGATTTGACGCGCGCAGGGGAACTTTCGCTTTATTCTTGTCCGCGTGATTGCTATCATATGTATCTACGTCGACAGACGCAGGCCCGGAGAGCTGACCGAGAGGCCGAAGGTGCTCGCCTGCTAAGCGAGTAAGGGGCAAGAAGCCCCTTCTAGGGTTCGAATCCCTAGCTCTCCGCCAGAGAAACATGGGACCCGCCGAAAGGCGGGTCTTTTTGGTTGCCCACGCGCTCATCTGTGTGCATTTCATCCATCATCTACTGCACTCGGGCGGAGTGGGGAGTATCATGCATCCATACATATGCGCTCGTGACATCGGGCATAAGGGAGAAAGGACCACCATGGCAGAATTGGATTGGGGCAGATTGGGCTTCGCCTATGTTCCCACCGAGTATCGTTACGTTTCCCGCTACAAGGATGGCGCATGGGACGAGGGCGCCCTCGTGACCGACGCCAACATCACGCTTTCCGAGTGCGCCTGCGTCTTCCAGTATTGCCAGGCCTGCTTCGAGGGTCTCAAGGCTTTCCGCACCAAGGACGGCGACGTCGTGTGCTTCCGCCCCGACCAGAACGCCAAGCGCATGGTCGACTCCGCCAAGCGCCTGGTCATGCCGCCCTTCCCGGAGGATCGCTTCGTCGATGCCGTGAAGCAGCTCGTTCTGGCCAACAAGGACATGGTGCCTCCCTATGGCACCGGCGCCAGCCTGTACATCCGTCCCTTCATGATCGGCACCAACCCGGTCATCGGCGTGAAGCCCGCCACTGAGTTCGAGTTCCGCATGTTCTGCACTCCTGTGGGCGCCTACTTCAAGGGCGGTGCCACCCCCGTGGCGGTCAAGGTGAGTGACTTCGACCGTGCCGCCCCGCATGGCACCGGTCACATCAAGGCCGGTCTGAACTACGCCATGAGCCTGTACCAGACCGAGCTGGCCCACCATGAGGGCTATGCCGAGAACCTCTATCTGGACCCCGCCACCCGCACCAAGGTGGAGGAGACCGGTGGCGCCAACTTCATCTTCATCACCAAGGACGGCAAGCTGGTCACTCCCAAGTCCGGTTCCATCCTGCCTTCCATCACCCGTCGTTCGCTGATGTACGTCGCCCAGCACTACCTGGGCATGGAGGTCGAAGAGCGCGAGGTCTACTTCAGCGAGCTCGAGGACTTCGCCGAGGCCGGTCTTTGTGGCACCGCCGCCGTCATCAGCCCTGTCGGTCGCATCCACGACCATGGCCGCGACATCCTGCTGCCCTCCGGCATGGAGGAAGTGGGTCCGGTCATCAAGAAGCTCTATGACACCTACGTCGCCATCCAGCACGCCCAGATCGAGGCTCCCGAGGGCTGGATCCTCAAGATCTGCTAGGCAACTCCTCTGTTGACAAGCGCTTGATGCGAAGGCCCCGCTGGATCATTCCAGCGGGGCCTTCTCCGTTCCGGCGGATCACAGATCCGTACTCACCCTTCATAGTAGATGATGATCGCACTCGACCGGAGGCCAGCACTTCGCAGCTCATCGAAGTCGGAGACGAGGCTGTCGGGCGAGACTGAGTCCTTGTAGACGATAGTGTAGTCTATCCATCCGCT
>JAFRFV010000214.1 GCA_017434185.1 Coriobacteriales bacterium | reverse complement strand
CCAGCTAATCCGCGGCCTCGCCCGAACGGGGCAGGATGCCAGTCTCCTTACCGAGGTGCCGAAGGCCCTCATCGAGCATGACGGCATCCCTGCCCGCCAGAATCTGCATTGCATCTGCAAGCATCCGATATGACGCCGACAAATGCAACGTATTGAATATAGGAGGCAAGCATGTTCACATACACGCGTCGCGCGCACTACCACGAGACCGACAAGATGGGCATCGTGCACCACTCCAACTACATCAAGTGGATGGAGGAGGCGCGCACCGCACTCATGGACCACATCGGGTTCACGCTCCGGCGCATGGACGAGCTGGGTGTCGCGTCGCCGGTGGTGAGCCTGAGCGTCGACTACAAGCGCCCGGTCGAGTTCAGCGACGTCGTGGAACTGCGCTTATCCGTCAAGAAATACAACGGCGTCGTGCTGGAGTTCGACTACGAGTTCTTCAACAGCAGCAAGAACGAGGTCTGCACCAAGGCGAGCTCCAAGCACTGCTTCCTGATGGACGGGCGTCCCGTGAACCTGAGGCAGGCGATGCCGGAGCTGCATGCGTGCTTCATCGAGGGCACGAAGGAGGAATCATGACCGGCGAGCGCTTCATGAAGCTGGTGGGGGAGTACCAGGGCTTCGAGTTCTACCAGGCGTATCGGGATGATATCGACCACATCATGGGTGGCAAGGGCGACACGTACTGGTACGTGATCATGAAGCGGGGCAAGGTGACCGATTCGTACATCGGCACGTACCGGGACGGCGCGTGGACCGACCGCCACATCAAGGGCGCCGGCGCGAAGCGCACGAGCAAGCCGATGCCGGAGGGCAGCACGATCGCGCGTATCCAGGAGCATGCGTACCTGCTGCAGGACGCGAAGTGGGTGGCGGGCAGGAAGGCGCGTCTGATCGAGGACGCGCATCCGCACTACCACTACGTGTACGGTTTTGGGGATAAGGGCCTGGATGTTTCGGAGAAGTACGGCGTGACGATCGCGTTCTCCGACGTGAACGACGTGGATACGGGCTTCCACCTGCGGTATCTGTACACCGGCGACGACGTCGAGCTGCCCTAGCAGCGCGACTCCCACCACCCCCGGAAAGGAGATGTAATGAACACACGCTTCATCGATCCGCAGACCGGCCTCAACGCTTTCTGCGCGGATATCCCCCAGGGGTGGACGGCCCAGGGCGCGATCATCCCCAACAACGTGATGGACAATTGGGTAACCGTCACGGGCGCGGCCACGAGCGCGGACGGCGGCAAGAAGCTCCTGTACGAGACCATGTGCACGTACCGCTTCGTGCTGAGCAATCCCAACCAGATAGGCGCGGACGAGCCCGTGTTCCTGGCGCAGGCTGGCCGGCTGTTCTGGCGCTACCACAAGGCGGATGAGTTCGCGGATGAGGTGGCCGCGCAAATCGCGGAGGCCGGCCAGGAGGTCGTGCTGCAGGAGCGCTCGACCCTGCCGGGCAGGGCGGGCACGCAGTGGTTGTCGCCGGAGACCTACCAGTTCTTCCTGCAGGGCGACCAGCAGAACATGATGCGTTACAACGCCAGCACGGCCGGCCTCGCTTCGATGCAGATGCAGGGACTCGAACTCACGGCGGCGCTTTCAGTGTACCGCGTGCCGTCGCAGATGGGCGACCGTGGCATCTTGGTGGCCACGACCGTGAAGGGCATCCAGGTGTACCAAACCAACTCGATGATCGCGCGCTTCGGCGGGGTACCGGCCGAGACCTACGTGGAATGGAAGCCCACCTTCTGGACGATGCTGACGGACTGGCCCATTTCGCAGGAGGACCGCGATGCGTTCATGACGTTCGTGGATTCGGCGGACCTGGACCCCAACGTCATGCAGGTCTCGCAGTACTACTCCAACCAGTTCAACATGCAGCTGGACACCATGAAGCGCGTCAACGACGAGCGCTGGAACCGCGTGAGCAGCTTCGCGAAGCAGCAGTCGGAGGACCTCGACCGCTGGCGTGCCGACAACTGGAACAGCAGGCGGGAGAGCAGCGGCGCGGGCGGCGAGTCGATCGACGACCACGTGCAGCGCATGCGCCACGAGTCGATGGCGGGCGTGAACACGTTCGAGCGCGAGGACGGCACGACCTACGAGTTCTCGACGCAGGCGGACCGCGTCTTCGAGAACGACTTCGACCCCCGCGTGCAAGTGGGTACCGAGGGTCCCGGTCCCGACTACGTGCCCGACGGCTGGACGGAAGGCCACCGCAAGTTCTGAGCGGGGGAGGCAGGGGATAAGGGCTGCGCTCCCTGGGACGTTCCTCCGCAGGGAGGTCAGTCCTCTGCGCTCTCGTAATAATACGAGTAATCGATACCCTTCAGAAACAGCTCCCTATCATCGGTTTCCTCGGTGAGGGCGTCGCGTATGAGCGCCTTGATGGGGGAATCATCGAGCGGGCTGTTGACCATGGCCTCAAGGTATTCGTTCTTCCCTATTCTGCTCCAATCGACACATGCGCCGAGCGTCCGCTTGAGCATCAGGTCGAGCCATAGCCGCATGGCACGTCCGTTGCCCTCCATGAAGGGGTGGGCGATATTCATCTCCACGTATTTCTCGATGATCTCATCGAAGCAATCATCAGGCATACGCTCGATTGTTGGAAGAATCTCGCCCAGAAGCCTGGCATTGGCGAAGGCGAAGCCGCCTTTCGAGATATTCAGGCTGCGGATACTGCCGGCGAAGTCGTATAGGCCACCAAAGAGATATGAGTGGATTTGTTGCAGGCCACGCACCGTTCCCACTTCGAAATCGCTTAGAATCGGGCTTCCAAACAGCTCGTATGCCCTTCTTCTGCTTTGTTCGTCGATCGGATCCAAGCCGCCTCTCATCCATTCCGTGAAGGAATCAGCGTTTTTGCGCGGAAGTACCTGGACAAGAAGGTCGACTCCCTCCTGTGGAAGCGCGTCGATCATGCGCTGCTTTCCATCGCGGCCGGTGAACTTGGTGGAGATGCAGCATGGCAACAATCCCATGTGCCTGCGCTTGAAGGCCCTCCAATAGTTCTGGGGGTTTGTTGAAGCTGTGAGAGCGGCGATGACATCGCTCGCAGCGTAGAGCCACCGAGCAGTATCATCATCCCATCTTGCTCGGACGGGCTTTCCATTGAAGAACCGAATGGATGTCTTCCTCATCTTCTTCCACCACCCATCGCAATAGTGAATTCAACCCGTTACAAATTGTAACGGGTTGAGCTTCATCTTTCCATCGTTGCTTGATGCTGCTATCACATCAGAGGATAAGCGCAGCGCATCGCTACTCCTCATCGTCGCTGATGACGAAGTGACGCAGATCGACCCCCATCGACTCCGCCTTGCGGCAGAGCTGACGGTCGTCCATGCGCTTGATCTCGGCGAGGTCGGCGATCGCACCGGGGAAGCCACTGAACATGGCCGAGCCGCAGTAATCCTGCATGTACTCGCGCAGCGAACCGGTATCTATGAGCGCCATAACGTCCTCCTTTCGAGTCGATGGGGACATTCCTTCGAAGAAGGTGTGTCCCCATTAGAATAGCAAGAGAAAGCGGATAAAACTTGTTGAAGGCCGCTATCCCAAGCTCACCATTTCAGCGGGAGTTGCTGGTGTCATTGGCTCACAAGATGAATACATCAAAGCACGAGGACTTGATAATGAGATTTGCAAGGAGCTGATTCTCAAGTTACTCAAATCAAGAAGCTGCTCAAGAGTCGACAGATAGTACGCAAACCACCTGTCCTCTCTTGGCCATTGGTTCAGCAAGATAAAGTACGCGAACTGGAGAAATGCGTGCAAGCGCAGCGAAAAAACTGCCTCTGAAGAGCGTTGCCAGCTGGGATTCTTTCGGGACATCCAGAGTGGATCGCCTCTCGTATAGTGTGTTTGACGTAAGAGAGGAGGATTCCAATGCTAAAAGAGCGATTCGGGGTTGGACCGATTGAACTCGTCCTGTGGATCATCTTCATCCCCATCTATCTACTTGGGGTGCTCGTGAAGGTCCTTCTGGAGTGCGCATAGTATAATGTCATGGCAGCTCAAACACGGAATCGAGGGCGGAATCATGATCATACTCATCACCGGCGCATCGCATACGGGCAAGACCCTCCTGGCGCAGCGGATGCTCGAGGAGTATGGCTGGCCCTACCTCTCCATAGACCACCTGAAGATGGGGCTTATCCGCAGCGGAAACACGGATCTCACGCCCGAAGACGATGAAGCACTGACGGGATACCTCTGGCCCATCGTCCGTGAGATGATCAAGACCGCGATCGAGAACGGGCAGAACCTGATCGTCGAGGGTTGCTACGTCCCGCCGGAGTGGAGAGCGGACTTCGATGAGCGCTACCTGTCGCAGATCAGGTTCATCTGCCTTGCCATGTCCGACGGGTACATCGATGTTCGCTTCGACGAGATCCGCTTACATGCATGCGACATCGAGGCGAGGCTGGACGACTCGTGGTGCACGCGCGACTCCCTGAAGGCGGATAACCGCCACTACATCGACGCCTTCACTCGTTGCGGGGAGCAGGTCACGCTCATCAGCTCCGATTTCGCGAAGGAGACGAGCGCTTTGCTGGAAGCGGGCATGCAGGGAGAAGGGGATAAGCGCTAATCGTCATCGTCGTCGCTGATCACGAAGCGGCGCAAGTCGACACCCATCTGCTCCGCCTTGCGACAGAGCTGGTAGTCATCCATGCGCTCGATCTCGGCTAGGTCGACGATCGCGCCCGGGAAGCCACTGAACATGGCGCTTCCCGCGTAGTCTTCCATGTAATCACGCAGCGAACCGGTATCTATGAGCGCCATCACGTCCTCCTTCCTGGGGATGCGTAAGTCTACAATGCGTATCCGCATCTTGTCCATCGCTCCCATGCGAT
>JAFRFV010000002.1 GCA_017434185.1 Coriobacteriales bacterium | reverse complement strand
TCGTCTTGATCCAGTGTAATATTCAGTTGAGCCATGTTCGCACCTCCAAGTATCCGTGTTGATTTGGCGATTGCAAGTTTACTTGGAAGGCGGGCCTCTGGCTCATTCCCGTCTTTTACACCATTTTATGGACGTCACTCCCGCAGACGAGCCGTGACACGCGAGAAAGCCTTCTGTGTGTGCGGAGATGGGTGTGAAAACGCCCGAAAGCGCCCGTTGGCACACACATACTTCCCGCGGTGAAAGAGTAGGGGATAAGCGCGACGCCGACGGGAGTGCAGCGCTGATATGCAGGATATGCAGCGCTTATCCCATATATGTGCCGAATAAACGCGAACTTGAGACCAAGCCACCCCGCAACAGGGGAAACTCTGTTACACTGTTTATTTGGTTTATAAGGTAAAGCTTCGGCTTCGACCATGTCCCTATAGGAGGTTCGACATGTCCGAGCTCATGGATTACGCGCGTAAGCTGGCCGACGAGATCGGTCCGCGTACGCCCAACAGCGCCCAGGAGCAGAAGGCGTCCCAGGTGATCGCCGGCTGGTTCAAGGAGCGCGACTTGGATCCCGCGATCGAGGAGTTCAACATCCCCACCCTGACCGATGTTCCCTACATCGTGCTCTATCTGCTGGCCGTCGTGGCAGCGGTGCTGGGCAGGTCCGGTGGCGCCCTTGGTATCGTGGGTCTGGTGCTTGCCATCGCCGTGCTGCTTGCGTTCCTGAACGAGCGCTACATCGGCACGCTGCTGGGCAGCATCCTCAAGAAGGGCCAGAGCCAGAACGTGGTCGCCCGCTACATCCCGCGTGGTGTGCCCGGTCAGACCCGTCGTCGCAAGATCATCATCGTGGCCAGCTACGATTCCTGCAAGGCGGATCCGCTGGCCGCCCCCTTCCTGGTCAACCGCATCCCGCTGCTGCAGAAGGTGCTGCTGGGCTGCCTGGTCGCCCTCGTCCTGCTGCTGGTCGCTCTCGTCCTGCCCTTCATTCCCAAGCTGATCCACAACATCCTGTGGATCGTCGCTCTGGTGTGCGCGCTGGTTCCGCTGGGTGCTGCCGTGATGCTGCTGGTGCGCCGCTTCCTGAGCGGCTACAGCGATGGTGCCAACGACAACGCCTCCGGTGTCGCCGCCATGATGGGCGCCATGGAGCGCATCGTCCCCGAGAAGCGCCCGCTGCTGCGTGAGCCCCGTCGCGAGGCGGGTAAGGGCGCACGTCAGGCATACGAGAGCGGCGCCGTCGATCGCGATGTGCCGCTGAGCTACGAAGGCGAAGAGCCCGCCGAGCCCGCGGCTGCCGCGGTCGCCCCTGTTGCCACCGGTGTGCTGGGTGTGCCCAATGTGGATCGCCGTGAGATCCCCGAGGCCGTCAAGACCCAGAAGCGTGCCCCCATCGTGAGCGAGACCACGCCGCGTGAGCGCGCCGCCGCGAGCGCCCAGAGCGCTACGAAGACGGTCCCTAGCTGGTGGACCAATGTGGAACGCAAGCGCGAGCCCCTTGACGAGGCCGATGCGGAGAAGAGCCTCAAGGGCCGCTCCCGCTACGCCGACATTCCCAGCGAGAGCTACCGCGCCCCTGTCAATGAGCCCGACACCGAGCCCGTCGACCCCGCG
>JAFRFV010000019.1 GCA_017434185.1 Coriobacteriales bacterium | reverse complement strand
TCGATGATGAGTCCTGCGCTTGGAACGGCAAGCACGGCATCTTCGCCGCCATCGCCAAGGCCGTCGCTGTTGTGGCATACGCCATCAACATCGCCACTGTCAAGTTCGCCTCTGTGGGTCACTACTTCGATCCCACCCAGCCCACCAAGCCCGTCGTGGAAACCGGGTCCTACATCTCCCGTATGCTCAGTGGCGATCTGGCCCTTGCCTTCTGGCTGGGTGTCGTCATCATCGGCATCGTCGTCCCGCTCGTGCTCGCCTGGCTCAAGCGTGGCAAGGAAGCCAAGGAAGCCGAGTACTTCGCCATCGCGGCGGTGCTCTGCGCCATCGTGGGTGCGATCTGCTTCCGCACGATCTTCTTCGCGCTCGGTAGCTCCGTCTTCCTGTTCTACTAACAGGCTGACTGTGCTGGCCGCCTAGCCAGTCATCTGTGGCCCTTGGTTCGGACACGTACGCAAGTACGCTTACCTCACACAAGGGCCACCGCTTCCAGGCTATCCGGCTCAGCACAGCGCCTGCGATTCATGCGCGACACACCAAACCCGAGGGGGCCGCTCACGCGGCCCCACTCTCTTCGCGCTTATCCGCTGAATCTTCCCGCTGAATCTTCCCGCAGAATCTTGCGTGGCAAGTTCGATTCCCGCCGAAACGCCCCAAGATTCTGCGGAAAGATTCAGCGGCACGCCCGCGAGTCTGTCGATGCACAGACTCGTTCGACAGACTCGATAGACAGACTCGCGCCACCTCGAGTTCAGCGGGCTCGAAATCGCTCCGCGAGTCTGTCGATACGCAGACTCGCTCGACAGACTCGCGAGCCCCGCTTTCGATTCTTGGCGCATATTCTTGGCGTGTCGGCGATAGCGGCGCTCAAAAGGGCACATCATTTACCCAACAAGTAAACAATCCGCCTTACAGAGCGCGAGGCGCCAACTATTTACGCCAAGAATCGAAAGCGCCCTCCCAAGGACTGTCCTCGCTTGCGCAACCAGGGACGGCGCGAGCTCAGTGCGCGGGAACCATCTCGGCGGGAATCGTCACCTGGAAGACCTCTTGCAACAGGACTTCGTTGCCGTCGATCGTGACCACCTGCATGGGCAGCACCAGCTGGTCGTTCGCCAGCGTTTCACCGCCTGAGACACGGTCGCGCGGCCAGCTCACCACCGTATACGCGGCAGTACCTGACTTCACGGTGTTGCTCCACAGCGGCACGTTCATGTTATCGCCTGCGAGCGCGGTGTTCATCTGGAACGCCACGTCCTGCGCGCTGTCATTCTCCATGTAGATGGTGAGCGTGTAACCCAGGTAGCCCATGCGCTCGATGCCTATCACCTGCATCTTCAAGCCATCCTGGTCGAAGACGGGAATCCCGCTGCCGCTGTATTCGTAATCGTAGTTCCCGGTCTTCCCATTCGGGTACTGGAGCACAGGCAGCTCGAATACGCGCTTCCCGTCCGCCGCCGCCGTTGCGACCAGCGTGAAGTCGATCTTCTCGACGCTATCGATCCCGTACGATTCCAGAAGCGTGGCATCCCAGCGTATGCGCGATGTCTTCGCGTCGTTCGCCGGCACGTATTCCTTCCAGGGTGTTTGGCTCATGAGACCGTTGATCGAGGCGTTCTCGGCTGTGAAGAACAGCCCCTGGTCACTTCCATTCTGTATGTCGACCTTGATGCGGTAGCGCCCGCCTTCCTCGTCGAACTGTGTGATCGTGACCGTGACGCCGTCTTGGTCGGCGATGACGACCTGCAACGGGGAGTCGAAGTGCGTGCCGCCTGCGCCCTCGATCGTGTCGTTGTACCCACAGCCGCTCAGTCCCAACGCGAGAGCGCCGGTGATGCAGCAGATGGCGCAGATGGCGATCACCCGCGCACCATGATGCTGTTTCCGCATGATTCCCCTTCCGTCGTTCCGGTACAGGAGAATCATGCCCCACGCTGCGCGCTCAAGACCTCATGCGCCGCGCATGAACCGCGTTGCATGCAGCACGAAATCCCGCGCGACCGCTACCGCCGCGCGGCCGCGCCCCATGCGCTCCGCGGCGGTAGCTCCTCACTCCACGATGGTCTTATCCACCAAGTCGAGCAACTCCTGCTGCGAATGGATCCCCAGCTTCTGGTAGATATGCTGGCGATGCGTACTCACGGTCGAATAGGAAAGCACCAGCTGTTCCTGGATGAAGGCAGCGCTCCTTCCCTTGGCAAGGTAGGTGAGGATCTCGCTCTCACGCTCACTCAAGCCGTACTTCCTGGAGATGATCTGGCAACGCAGGTTCAGCTGCTTCGTACGCGGTGCTGCGGGGAAGAAGTCGGTGAGCTTGACCACTTGCTCCTCGTTGTAAGCGAACAGGTAACCGCAGATGTAACCGACGGAAAGGATCCATGCCAAAACGATGATGGTTCCGGTATCACTGCTTGCACCCACACGGAACAGCCAGCGGCCGATGAGCAAGCCCAGCAGCGGGCCGAATGCCCAGCAAGCGCGCGCCCAGCTGAAGACCTGCGTGGTGCGCTCGCGCTCGGGGGTGCAGACCGCCGTGATGACCACCCACATGAGGCAACCGAAGATGCGAAATGCAGCGGTATTGATCGCGTAGGGCAGGAAGACCGCTTGTCCGCCAACAACGACGAGTGGCATGAGGCACGCACTGCTCACGCTCACGATGAGGGCGACTCGGTAGACGTTCACCAGGTTGGATCGCTTGGGGTAAGCGATCAGAAGCACCACCAAGAACAGGAGCAGCAGCGTGACGATGAGCGCGCTCAGGTTGTTCGCGATCGCGAAACCGCTCTCGCCGCCCGCAACCAGGCCATTCTTCACATAGATGGTGCGCGAGAGCTCATTCAGAAGGCCCCATAGGATGATGATGACGAAGAGACCGTAGACGGAGCGTTTATCCTCGAAGAAGAAACGCCCCTCACGCGATCCGACGCTTTCCGCCACGGGCACTTTCTCGATGGCTGCCGAATGCAGGATGTTGGGCTTGTCCCCCTGATCGATTCCCACTGCAGCGGCGATGAGCTGTTCACCCCAGATGAGGAAGATGAGGGAGAGCAGAGGAAGCAGGAC
>JAFRFV010000213.1 GCA_017434185.1 Coriobacteriales bacterium | reverse complement strand
TGCGCACAAGATAGAACAGGGTTCGAACGCAGCGTGAATCAATCCGTACGCTGCATATGGTCCAAATCGGACCATTTATCCGGTAGTCCATTCTGTGCTAGGCTCCGTCCATAGCATGGATAAGCGCCTCGCGAAGGGGTGGGGGATGAGCGAGACGAGCGAGAAGAACATGCGGCAACTGCTGTATGGTCTAACGGGAACAATCTGGTGGATCATCGGGGTGATAAGTCCGGCGATCATGGCATTCGAAGGCTACGACGCCACACTCGTGCTATGGATGCGTATCGCCGCGTTCCTGGGCTTCATGGTGTCGCTCTTCGCGCTGCGCTTGGAGGAGCACCTGGTGGAGCTGCTTTTCAACCGACGTTACTCGTGGGTCATCACGATCGCTTGCGCCATGGCCACCACCGCGGTGCTCGCGCTCGCTCAGCAGGTCGCTCTCCCGCTGCCCATCTGCTTCGTCGCCTTCGCGGTCGCTGGTTTCATGGCGGGTTTGTTCCTGCTGCGTTGGGGTACCTACTATGTGCGCTTCCGCTTGGAGGCATTCGCACTCCCGTTCTTCCTGTCCGTCTGTGCCGCCCTGCTGCTGTGCGCGCTTATCAGCTTCCTGCCCGTCTTCCCCCTGCAGGCCCTGCTGCTGTGCTTGCTGCCGCTTTCCATCGTGCCCCTGCTGCGCAAACAGCCGGCGGAGGTGACCATGAACACGATGCTGCCAACGAGCGCCGCCTTCGAGAGCTTCAACTCCCTGGCCAAGCGCATACCCTTGGTGCACGGCTTCCTCATGGCCTTCATCGCGGGTGTTGGTGCGGCGCATACGGAAAGCATCGGCTCCGCTACCATGCAGCAGATACTCCTGGTCTGCGGCGGTTTGTTCTTGCTCATCGCCCTGTTGGGTAGGCTGATGAAAGACAACCTGAGCATGAACGTCATCCATCGCCCCGTCATGATACTCATGGCACCGGCGCTGCTCATGCTTCCCTTCGTGCTCAACCCCAACCGCGAGCTCGCGTGCATGTTCGCCTGTGCAGGCGTACTGCTGTTCCTTTCGATCCTGTGGGTGATCACGGTGGACATCGTCAACATGGTCGAGTTGAACTGGGCGCGCTGCTTCACCTTCGACTTCGGTTACGCATTCCTCGCGCTGTCCGTGGGCCTGCCCTTGGGCGTGATCCTGACCGAACACTTCGGCTACAACTCACCCATCATCATCGCCTGCTTGGTAGCCGACGCGGTGCTGCTCATGGCGACCGCCGTCCTCTCCATGGAGGACCAGGAGGTCGTGCAGGATGCGTTCTCGACCGTCAAGATGGACGCGCCGGAGGATGTGCAGGAGCGCGGCATGACCCTTGAGGATGCGTGCATCGCGTTGGGCGAGAAGCTGGAGCTGTCGCCGCGCGAGATCGAGGTCTTCACGATGCTCGCGCAGGGGCGCGACCCCGTGCGCATCCAAGACGCACTCTTCATCTCGTACAACACCGTGCGTAACCATATCCGCAGCATCTACAAGAAGCTCGATGTGCATTCACGCCAGGAACTGCTCGACCTGGTGGAGTCCGAACTCGAGAAGTAGGGGATAAGCGCTGCGGCGCCGTCTCACAGGTCGAGCTCGGCAAGCTCCGCGTCGATCTCCTTCTGGCGTTCGTAGAAGAGCAGTTCCTTGTTGTGCTCGAAGTACTCCGGGCAGCCGTAGTGCGAGATGAAGCGCGAGCTGTACTCGTTCACCGTCAGCTCCGTCACCAGGATCACCATCTCCTGGCCCTCGCCGAAAGCGTCCTGCACGAACGCGAACACGTTGCCCAGCATCGCATGCAAGCGCCCGACGTCGCCGCGCAGCGCCGCGGTGCGGCCTGCGAAATCGCGCTTCAGCAGTTCGAACGCGGCGGCACCGTCCGCCGGCGCTGCGGCATCCAGCAGCGCGCGCTCCTCTTCCAGCGCCACGACGGCGCCCATCTTGGCGCGCATCGCGTCACTCGAGAGCGTCCCCGCTCGCTTGCCAGCTTGCAGCAGCTTGCGTTCCTGCGCGATCACGAGCTCGAACAGTTCCCCAAAAGCGACGCCCTTATCCACAAGAGGGGCCTTCATCAACTTGAGCGTATCGCGCAACGCGGCCAAGCCCTGCTCCTTGACGGAGAACCCGCGCAGCTCCTGCCCCACAGCATCAAGCAGCAGACCCAGCAGGCTCAGGCGCTCGTCGAAGCGAGCGGCACGCGCCCGCGCCGCCACCTCCGGCGCGGCGTCGCCAGCCAGGATGCGGTCGACCTGGTAGTCCGTCTTGTACTTCATGAACAGGTCGTAGTACACCGCGAAATCCTTGGCGATGCGGCGGTTCTGCAGGTACTGCCCCACAAGGCTCTCGTCCACCTTGATGCCGTGGTGCTCGTAGAGGCGGATCATGTCGCTCAGATCGCTCCAGCCACGCGCGGTGACGAAGCTCTTGCCGTCAACCGTCGTCTCGATGCGGTAGAAGTCATCGCGCTTGATGTCCAGATACGTGAGCACGGCCGGATGCACGCCGGCTCGGTACGCGTATTCCTTCCAGACCTCGAAGTCGGGCTCCACGTCGATGCGCTTCAGGCGGTCCCAGGTGACGATGTCGAAGTCGCGCACGGAGTCGTTGTACTCAGGCGGATTGCCCGCCGTGACCACGATCCAACCGTCAGGCACGCGATGGCGCCCGAAGATCTTGAACTGCAGGAACTGCAGCATGGACGGCGCCAGGGTCTCGGAGACGCAGTTGATCTCATCCAGGAAGAGGATGCCCTCCGCAAGTCCGGTCTCCTCGCTCATGTCGTAGCACGAAGCGATGATCTCGCTCATGGTGTACTCGGAGACGCTGTACTCGCGCCCGCCGTAGGTCTTGGTCGAGATGAACGGCAGGCCCAGCGCCGACTGACGCGTGTGGTGCGTCATCGAGTAACTCACCAGCGCCACGCCCAGGTCCTGCGCGATCTGCTCCATGATGGCCGTCTTGCCGATGCCCGGAGGGCCCATGAGGAAGATGGGGCGCTGCTTTTCGATGGGGATGACGTAGTTGCCGAACTCGTCCTTTGTGAGATACGCGCGCATGGCGTTCTCGATCTGCTCCTTGGCCTGCTTGATGTTCATCATAGCTCCTCTTCTCTCAGGACGAGTTTGATCGCCCAAGGCGGCACGTCGTAGTTGTTCACGCCGTCGTCCACGAACACGAAGGCGACGTCGTAGTCGGGTTTGCGCGCGGGGAAACCGCCCCAGCCATCGGTGAAGTAGATGAGCCCCTTCAGATCGCCGAGCTCACCCTGTGCGCGCAGGCGCCCCACGTGCTCGAACACGGGCCGGAAGTCAGTGCCGCCCAGCCCGCGGATCTCCATGTGCGCCATGTAGTCCTCGAAGTCCTCACGGCAGGTGATGAGCGCGTCATCCTGCACCGCGGCGTCGCACTGGATGATGTGGATGTTCACCTTGTTGAAGAAGCTCTCGCTGCTCTCCAGGATGTTGTAGGTTTTCTGCAGGAAGCGCTGCACCGTGTCGCCCTGGACGGAGCCGCTCGTGTCGATCGCGATGACGAACTCGCGGATGCGCTTGACCTCCTTGTATTCGAGCGGCTCGATCAGCGGCACGCGCTCGTAGAGCTTCAAGCCGTAGGTGTAGAAGATGTAGTCGAACTCGTCGTCGTTGATCTTGAGCGCCTCACCCCGCACGGCGAACTTGCGCAGGAAGGCGCTGTAGTCGTAGCGCTCGCGGTTGACCTCGCGCAGGTTCTGGGTGAGGGCGCCCGCGCGGTCGCCGTACTTCTGGGTGAAGGTCTCCATGTCGACCTGCATACGATGCGCGATCTCGTCCCAGCGGGCCTCGAGCTCACTTGGGGGCGTGTTGCCGCCGGGCGCATCCGGCGCGTCGTTCCGGTCGCCGCCGTCGGAGTCGCCGGGGTCGCTCGCATCGTCGCCCGCATCGCCGGGGTCCTTATCCCCCGCGTCACCGGGGCCGTCGCTCGCGTCGTCGCCCGCATCGCCGGGGTCCTTATCCCCCGCGTCACCGGGGTCGTCGCTCTGGGGAGCGGGCGGGTTCGCCTGCGGAGCCTTGGGCCTGAGTTCGTCGTACCAGAAGTAGTGGTCGTCCACGCAGAACAGCTCAGTCAACTGGGATAAGCGCTGCGCAGACGGGCGATGGTTAAGGAAGTGGCGGTAGATGCGCTCTGCGGTGAGCGGGCCGATCGCGTTCGCCAGGCGCGCACACTCCAGCGCCTGCTGGGCCTCGCGCTCGACCGAGGCCTCCTTGAGACCCAACTCCATGATGACGTGCTCCACGGCGATGTCGCAGCTCAGGTCCCACAGGTCGTGGTCCGTGAACGTGTGGACGAACATGTGGTGGAACACGCCGTGCAGCAGCAGGTGCAGGTATGCATGGGCGACGGACTCACGCTCGTCCCGATAGCATCGCAGCACGTGGGAGGGCCCGTAGCTGAGCGTGCGGCCATCCGTCACGAAGGTCAGGCCCTCCATGGGGCTGGGGGCGAGCTGGTCGAGCGCGACGTCCAGGAAGCGCAGGTGCACGAGCAGCGTGTTGCGAGCGAACCGCAGCACATCCGCGGCCAGCTTGTCGATCTTCGCTTGTTCCTCCTCGGAGCGCACCGGGGAGTTTGGCAGACCCGCGTCCGTCGTGATCATTCCAGTGCGAACTCCTCCATGGGATCGAAGTCGGCGAAGTGAGCGTTCTTGTAATCGAGCAGCTGCGCGAGCACCTTGGTCGCGCCGTTCTCCTGCGCGACGCGGATGAAGCCCGTGATCTGGGCCAGGGTGAACTCGTCCAGCTTGTGCACGATGGAGAGGTCGTCCTCGCGGATGCGGTCCACGAGCGTCCACTTGTCCAGCAGCGCGACGATGTGGTTCACGCGGCGGGTGTACTTGCTGAAGCTGAAGCGGCCCAGCGTGTAGTACATGCCCGAGAACCTCACGCCCACGTAGTCGCCGCAGGTGTAGCCCACAAGCTGGTCCGCGTTCGCGAAATGCTCGAGCTCGCAATCGTTCATGAGGAAGCCGAAGTAGCGCGAGCCGGGCTCGATGCCAAAGGGGTGGATGCCGTGCTTGTCATTGCCGGTGAAGCGGGAGAGGGGCTGCTCGCTACCCAGGTAGCGGTCCTCGTGGATGCTGGCAGGGTCGATCACCGGCTCCCAGATCTGCAGGAAGGGCTGCTTGAGGCCGTGCGCGTTGAAATAGCGCTGCCACGCGAGGACCTCGTGGGGCGCCATCTCCATGGGATGGGCGACGCGGATGGGTTCCTGCGTGATGGCGTATGCCTGCCCACTGACATCGAGCGCGGCGGTCGCGGCGGGGATGAACGTGCTGCCGTCCTGCTCCCATACCAGCAGCTGGGCAACCGCGCCAAGCTGGGGGTCGCGGGCGATGGCGTCCAGCCATTCCTGCGCGGGAGTCTCCTTGCCACTCAGGAACTGCGAGAACAACAGCTCGCTGCGACGCTTGAAACAGCGTGCTTCCAGCGCGGCCTTCGAGAGATCCTTGTCCTGGGAACGGTCCGCATCCATGCCTCGCACAAGCCTCCCCTCGCATTTCGATATATCGTAATCGCCACCTTCGCAATTCTAGACCGCGCGCAACAGCATGGGCGCGCTTGTTACCGGGAGGTTTCCTTGGCGTTGGCGGGAGGAGGTGGTCGGAATCGCGTCTCGTGGGGTTGCAGGGTGGTCAGAATCGCGTCTCGTGGGGTTGCAGGGTGGTCAGAATCGCGTCTCGTGGGGTTGCGCGCCGGATTCCCCCTTCAAATAGGTGTCCCAAGCAGCTACCCTCTACCCAAGACCCGCAGAAGATAGGGGATAAGCGCATGGAACGCATCATCCACCCCATACCGCCCGTGTTCGACGAGCGCAGCCGCGTGCTCGTGCTGGGATCGATGCCCAGCCCGACGTCGCGTGCGCTGGGTTTCAACTACGGGCATCCGCAGAACCGCTTCTGGCGGGTGATGGCGCACTTGGCAGGCGAGCCCGTGCCAGCGACCAACGAGCGCAAGCGCGACTTCTGCCTGCGGCATCACATCGCGCTATGGGACGTGCTGGCGGAATGCGAGATCGAAGGTGCGAGCGACGCGAGCATCCGCAATGCACGGGCGAACGACCTCGCGAGCATCGTACAGGTGGCGCCCATCGAGGCGGTGTTCTGCACGGGCGCGAAGGCGCACGAGTTCTATGTCAAGCTGGGTTGCGAGCAGGCGTGCGGGCTGCCGGCAGTGAAGCTGCCCAGCACGAGAGCGGCGAATGCGGCATGGAGCGTGGAGCGGCTCGCGGGAGCGTACGCGCGCATCTTCGAGCACACGCACGAGTGGGAGCCGCCGGTGCTGGATGTACCCGACGTGGTGGCGCTCGAGCAGCGGATTGCCGCGGACGGGACGTCGCTCGCGGAACTCATGGATCGCGCGGGCGCGGCAGTCGCGCATCGCGTGCAGCAGCTGCTCACGGCGAACGGGGGCGTTCCCCGCAGTGCTGTGTCCTCTTCGCAGCAGGCGCCCTTCATCCTCATCCTCGCTGGTAATGGCAACAACGGCGGCGATGGCTGGGTCGCAGCGGAGCTTCTCACTGCGGCGGGCGTCGACATCTGTGTCGTCACGACGAAGGCACCCAGCGAGCTCACGACGCAGCCCGCACGCGATGCGGCCCTGCGTGCGGAAGCGGCGGGTGTGCAGTTCGTGGCCACCACCAGCACCTCCGCGCTCAGGGAGCTCGTGCCCAAGGCGACGGTCGTGGTCGACGCGCTCTTTGGCTGCGGGCTGCGCGGGGGTATCACGCG
>JAFRFV010000212.1 GCA_017434185.1 Coriobacteriales bacterium | reverse complement strand
GGGTATCCTGATCGAGCATTATGCGGGTGCCCTGCCCCTGTGGCTGTCTCCCACCCAGGCAGTGATCATCCCCATCGCCGACCGTCATCTGGATGCCGCGAAGGCGGTTGCCGCGCAGCTCAAGGCCGTTGGTGGTCGTGTCGAGGTCATGGCCGAGAACGAACCCATGAGGGTCAAGATCGCCAAGGCCCAGCAGCAGAAGATTCCCTATATGCTCATCATGGGCGACAAGGAGATCGAGAAGGGCACCGTTGGCGTGCGCGAGCGCAAGCAGGGTGATCTGGGCGCGATGGCGGTCGAGGACTTCTGCAGGATCCTCGCGGACGCGCAGGTCTAGGTCCATTTCCTGAGATGACTTCGCAGCCAGGGGCTCAATGCCTCTGGCTGCGTCACACCGGGTGACAGCATGGGATTCGTCGAGCTTCTCCTTATAGGGCTTGGGCTTTCCGCCGACGCGATGTCGGTGACGGTCTCCAACTGTCTCGCGGCCCCGCGGATGTCCGTGCCCCGCAAACTCGCCATGCCCATACTCTTCGGCCTCTTCCAGGGCCTCATGCCACTGCTCGGCTACTTCCTGAGTGGATTCGCCGCCGACGCCATCCAGCGTTACGCGGGGTGGGTGACCTTCATCATCTTGGGTCTCATAGGCGGGAACATGATAAGGGAGGCCCTCATTGAGCATCGCAAACGGTCCGATGGACAGGAGCAGGGGAGTGACACAGCGCAGGGCCCCGGCTTCAAGACGCTCATGCTACAGGCCATCGCCACCAGCATAGATGCGTTCGCGGTGGGTGTGGCTTTCGTTGCCGACGATGTGAACATCTGGCTGGCGGTCTCCGTCATCACCATCTGCACCTTCCTCTGCTGTCTGCTCATGCTCCCCTTGGGCCGCAAGCTGGGCCCCCTTCTGGGAGAATGGGCTGGTGCAGTGGGCGGTGCCATACTCTTGCTCATAGGGTTGAAGTCCCTTATCCTCTAAACGAAGAAACGAAGATTCCGCATCCAGAGGGGGAAACATCATGAAGGTCTTCCATGGAACCATCCTGACCGTCGATCAGAACGATAGCATCGCCAGTTACCTGGTGGTCGATGGTGCCCGCATAGCCTTTGTGGGCGATTCGCTGCCCGACCAATACGCCGCAGCGCCCGTCGAGGAACTGGGGAAGAAGGTGCTGGTGCCCGCGTTCGTCGACACGCACGAGCACTTCGCCAGTTTCGCCACCTTCCATGCCGGTCTGAATGTGATGGATGCCACATCCAACGCGCAGATCATCGAGATGGTCAAGGACTTCGCAGCGAAGGATAAGAGCCCCCTCCTGATCGCTTTCGGCGCTTCTCCCTATTCCGTCAAGGAGGGCCATCTGCTCTCCCGTGAGGAACTCGACAGCGCCTGCCCCGACCGCCCCATGATGGTGGTCAAGTACGACGGCCACGCCTGCATCGTCAATACCCCGCTGCTGCAGAAGGTCGACGACCAGGTCAAGGACCTGCGCGGCTACCATCCTGACTCAGGTGAGATGAATCAGGAGGCCTTCTTCAAGGTATCGGACTACATGACCGCCGCCCTTCCCATCCCCCAGCTGGTCAAGAACATGCAGAAGGCCATGGACTACGTCGTATCCAAGGGCATCGGCATGGTGCACACCGTGAGTGGCGTGGGCTTTCCCAAGGACCTGGACATCAGCATGGAGAAGTGGGTGGGCAGGAGCGCTCAGCACGGTTTCCAGCTGCGCGTCTTCCCTCAGTCTCTCGATATCGACGTGGCGCTCAAGCGCAAGCTGCCGCGCATCGGCGGTTGCTTCGCCTGTGCTCTGGATGGCTGCTATGGTTCCCAGGATGCGGCCATGAACGAGCCCTACACCCAGGCGGCGACCCAGGCCGTCGAAGCGGGCGCCCCCAAGGGCGTTCTCTACTACAGCGATGAGACCGTCATCGACTTCTGCAAGAAGGCCAATCGCGCCGGTCTGCAGATCGAGATGCACGCCATCGGCGATGCGGCCTTCGACCAGGCGACCCGTTGCCTCGCTGCCGCTCTGGACGACTATCCGCGCGAGGATCATCGTCATGGCATCATCCACGCCTGCCTGCCCACGAAGGCCGGTCTGGAGATCTGCGCCAAGTACCATATCCAGCTTCCCATGCAGACCTCGTTCATCGGTTGGCCACAGGAGCCCGATGCCTATCTCGAGGCGATCATGGGTCCCGATCGCGCCAACAGGCTCAACCCGCTGCGTGATTTCTGGGATGCAGGCTTGGTCATCTCCGCTGGCTCCGATGCCCCCTGCACGTATCCTGATCCCATCCTGTGGATGCAGCGCGCCTGTAACCACAGCAATCCCGCGCAGTCACTCACTCCTAGGGAGGCTCTGCGCATGTGCACCTCCCACGGCGCCTGGACCACCTTCGATGAGAAGGAACGCGGCAGCCTCGAGGCGGGTAAGATCGCGGACATGGTCGTGCTCTCCGCCAATCCCTATGAGGTGCCTGTTGAGACCCTGGGCGATATCAAGGTGGAGCGCACCCTGCTGCAGGGAGTCGATTACCAGCCCCAGACCCGCAGCATGCCCAGCGCCATCCTGGCGGGCATCCTTAGCTCAGCGAGGATCTAGCGCCCATGACCGCTCCCGACCAAGTCATACGACGCCAGCAGGCACTCGCTCTTCTGAAGGACCCGCAGAGCAACGTGATGCGCAACATCTGCGTCACGCTTTCCTGCGAGCCTGCCGATGTACAGGACGTCGAAGCGCTTATCTCAGGCCTCACCAATCTGTCCATCTGCTTCACGGTCAAGGGCGAGCGCTATGTGTACCGTCATCCCGGACGCGGCACCGAGGAGATCGTCAACCGCAGGGCGGAGACGCACGCGCTGTCCATCGCACGCGACTTGGGACTGGATGCCACCTACATCCATGAGGACCCCCAGGAGGGTTGGAAGCTCTCCCATTTCATAGAGGGCTGCGTGCCCTTCGACTACTCGGATCCCGGGCACGTCGCTCGTGCCATGCAGCTTGCCGCTCGACTGCATCACAGTGGCACTTCCTCGCCCTGGTCATTCGATTTCCATCAGGAGGCAATCGTCATTCAGGGCATGCTGGAGCGCATCGGATATCCGTTGCCCCAGGGTTTCCAGCAGCTACGTGCCAAGATCGACCGTCTGCATGCCCACATGGCAGCCGATCATGTCGATCCCGTGTTGTGCCACAATGACTTCTATGGGCCCAACCTGCTGGTCAAGGGCGATGATATGTGGCTCATCGACTGGGAGTACTCCGCGATGGGCGATCCCGCCTGTGACATTGGAAACTTCGTCTCGCAGGGCTCCGGCTACGATCCGCAGCAGACCGTTGCCATCCTGCCGTTCTATTATGGGCGCGAACCCAACCAGCAGGAGATCCTGCATTGCCTTGCCGCCGTTGCCGTGGTTGGTTACTACTGGTTCGTCTGGGCGATGTACAAGGATGCCATGGGGAATCCGGTGGGGGAGTGGCTCGATATCTGGCTCAAGGCAGCCCAAGACTACTCGGTCGTCGCACTGGAAGGTTACGACGCTCTGAACAAGGAGGTATGATCCGTGTCCCACATGGACTTCGCCAGTTACCGTGTCCTTCTGAAGGCTCTTGGAGACAGCGCATCGCTCAAGGCGGCCGATGCCCTCGCCAGCGCATCGCCGGACCTGCGCTGTGCCGATGATGAAGGGGTTGTCACGCAGGAACTCATCGAGCGCGGATGGCTTGATGGGAACGTCTCGATCACCCCCAATGGCCTGGAGGCCCTCGAGCCCTACCGGGCCCGCCGTGCCGTGCTGCTCGCTTCCGGTTTCGGCAACCGTATGCTGCCCATAACCGCGCGTATTCCCAAGCCTTTGGTTCCGGTTCACGGCACGCGTATCATCGACACGCTGCTTGACGCACTCGTGGCCATCGATGTCACCGAGATCTGCATCGTACGTGGGTACCTGGCGGAGCAGTTCGATCAACTTCTGCAGAAGTATCCCGGCATCCGCTTCATCAACAACCCCATCTTCGACAGCACCAACAACATCTCGTCGGCCACCCTCGCCGCACGCGGCATGCGCAACGCCTACGTGTTCGAGAGCGACCTGCTGCTGCGCCAACCCGACCTCCTCTGCCGCTACCAGTACTGCTCCAACTACCTGGGCGTGAAGGTGGACGCAACGCAGGATTGGTGCTTCACCTGCAAGGATGGCCGCATCATGAATCTGGCCAAGGGCGGCAGCGATTGCTATCACATGTTCGGTATCTCGTATTGGAGCCTCGAGGATGGCGAACGCCTGGAGAGCCACCTGCCCGAAGCCTTCCAGGATGACGACTGGAAGCAGCGCTTCTGGGACGATGTGCCCTGCGTGCGCTTCAACGACAGCTATGACCTGCGTATACGCCCCTGCAGCTTCGACGATATCCAGGAGATCGACACCTTCGCCGAACTCCAGCAGGCGGATCCCCTGTATCTGGGCGAAGGAGGCAATGCATGAGTCTGAGCATCGAGCAGATCCGGGCGAGCCGGACACTCGCGGTCATCGATGGCAACTCGCTCATGCATCGCGCGTTCCATGCGGTGCCTCTCACCATGAACGCGCCCGACGGCAGGCCCACCAACGCTTGCTTCGGCTTCCTGTCCATGCTGCTCAAGCTCATCGAGGACTACCAACCCAACGGGATCGATTGCGCCTTCGACCATGGCAAGCCGCAGTTTCGCATCGACATCCTGCAGCAGTACAAGGCCCAGCGTCCGCCCACCGACCCCGCTTTGAAACAGCAGTTCCCCATGATGCAGGCGCTCTTGGAGGCCCTCTCCATCCCCGTGTTGAGGAGCGAGGGCTGGGAAGGCGATGACATCCTGGGCACCGTCGCCGCTCAGGCTGAGAAAGCCGGATTGCGTGTTCTCCTGGTCACCGGTGATAAGGACGCCATGCAGTTGGTGAGCGATGACACCTGCATCCTGCGCACCGTCAAAGGTACCAGCGAGATGGATATCTACGACGAGGACGCCGTATTCGAACGCTATGGTGTGACACCCAAGCAGATCCCGGACTTCCTGGGTCTCATGGGTGACTCATCGGACAACATCCCGGGCGTCGCCGGCATAGGTGAGAAGACCGCCACCAAGCTGCTCTCCCGCTACGATTCCATCGAGGGCATATACGCTTCGCTGAGCGAACTGAGCGGGAAGATGGCGGAGCGTCTCGCACAGGGTCAGCAGGATGCGTATGACTCCCGCAAGGTAGCGACCATCTCCCGTGAGGCGCCGGTGAACCTGGACATCGACGCCGCGCGTTTCCCCGCCTTCGACCCCGCGCTCGTCCGTGACGCCTTCGCCGCACTCGGTCTGCGTGTCCAGTTGGCCCGCGTGCTCGCTCTCACCAAGGACCAGCTGCCCAAGGCGGACTCCTCCGCCCAGCCTGATGCGACCTTCACGGGTCAGGCTGGCTCGGGGGCCCGCTGCATCCTGGGCCCCGTCTTGGAAGCTGACGCTGCTTGGAGCATGTTGCAGGACTGCCTCACTGCGGCGGAGCCCATGGGTGTGCTCCTGGCGCAGTCCGATGGCTTCTCGCTCTTCGATGATGAGCAGGACCTTTATGTGGCCACGCGCAGGGGAGTGGCGCGCTTCACCCAGTCCGATGTCGATCAGGCGCTCACGGGTATCCTCGCACAGGGCCATGTCGTCGCCTTGGATGCCAAGGAGCTCCTGCAACGGGTCCATCCCGCTGATTCCAGCCAAGCCGTGCGCTTCGATGTGCGCGAACTCGATCCCAGTCACCTGTTCGATCTCTCGCTTGCCGCCTACCTGCTCGATTCCTCCAAGGACGAGTATCTCTTAGAAGAGATGCTCCAGGAACTCCTGGGACTCACCATGCCCCAAGCCAGGGACGAGGGACTCGAGGATCGTCATGATGCCGAGTCCATCATCCGCGCTGCTTGCATCCTTGCGCTCCACGAGCCCATGAGGGAGGCGCTGCAGAAGGACGGCTCCCTGGATGTCTTCAATCGCATCGAGATGCCCCTCCTGCCCGTTCTCGTTAAGATGGAGCGCACCGGTGTCGATCTGGATACCGAACTGCTCAAGCGTTATTCCCAATCGACTGCGGCCATGCTCGACCAACTCGAGGTCGAGATCTACCGTCTTGCCGGTCAGGAGTTCAACATCGATTCCCCCAAGCAGCTTGGCGTCATCCTGTTCGACAAGCTCAAGCTTCCGGTCATCAAGAAGACCAAGACCGGCTATTCGACCAATGCCCAGGTGCTTTCCGAACTCGCGCCCATGCATCCGCTGCCCGCCAAGATCATCGAATACCGCGAGATCGCCAAGATCAAGTCCACCTACATCGACGCCCTCCCCAAGCTGCTCGCAGAGGATGGGCGCCTGCATACGCACTTCAATCAGACCGTCGCTGCGACAGGGCGTCTCTCGTCGAGCGACCCCAACCTGCAGAACATCCCGGTGCGCACGGATTTCGGACGCCAGATCCGCTCCGCCTTCGCTCCCAAGGATCCCGGCTGGGTCTACCTTTCCGCCGATTACTCGCAGATCGAGCTGCGTCTTCTGGCGCACTTCTCCGGTGACCAGGATCTGATCGACGCCTTCAGGCATGGCAACGACTTCCATCGGGCGACCGCGGCTGGCATCTTCGGTGTCGATCCCAGCCAAGTGGACACGACCATGCGCAGCAGGGCCAAGGCGGTCAACTTCGGCATCGTCTACGGACAGCAGGCCTTCGGACTCTCGCGTACCCTTGGCATAAGCATGCGGGAGGCCCAGCAGATGATCGACCGTTACTTCGCCGCGTATCCCGGTGTCGCCGCCTATCTTGACGCGGTGGTGGAGAACGCCCGCAAGACGGGCTTCGCCATCACGTATTTCGGCCGTAAGCGCCGCATCAAGGAGATAAGCGCCAGCAACGCCAACCTGCGTGCCCTTGGGGAGCGCACGGCCATGAACCACCCCATGCAGGGCACGGCGGCCGACATCATCAAGCTCGCCATGATCGAGGTGGATAAGCGCTTGGCCGCTTCCGGACTCAAGGCTCGTTTCTGTCTGCAGATCCATGATGAACTCGACTTCGAGTGCCCGCAGGAGGAAGTGGAGCAGCTGGGAGCGCTGGTCAAGGATGCCATGGAGCATGTCGTGCAGCTGCAGGTGCCCCTCGACGTGTCCGTCGCGACCGGCCCCACCTGGGCGGATGCCAAGTAGCATCTCTGCCTTTGCAGAGCATCGACAAGGTAACCTTTCACCGGTAACGGCGCATTTCAGCGTGCCCACTCTTGCATAGCTCCGTTCTTATCGGATATAGTCGAATCCGTATGCAGAATAGGCTGCATCATGGTATTAATGGCCCCCGACATGTTCTGTTTGTAGTAGTTTCGTCCAGTTCCCGCTCGACGCCGCTTTACGACCAATCATGAGGGGCCCCCAATGAAAGGGGTCCGACTTTGAGCGAAATCAAGAACTCTTCCATCATCCAGCTGACCGATTTCTCGGATGAGGAGATGAACGCTCTCATCGATCAGACGATCAACACGATCAATGAGGGCGACCTGGTGAACGGCACTGTTGTCAAGATCGAGCACGATGAGGTCCTGGTCGACATCGGATACAAGTCCGAGGGCGTCATCCCCGTGCGCGAGCTCTCCATCCGCAAGGATCTCGATCCTTCCGAGATCGTCTCCAACGGCGACAAGATCGAGGCTCTGGTTCTCCAGAAGGAGGACAAGGATGGTCGTCTGATCCTCTCCAAGAAGCGTGCCGAGTACGAGCGTGCTTGGATTCGCGTCGAGGAGAAGTTCAACGCTGGCGAGAACGTCGAGGGCGAGGTCATCGAGGTCGTCAAGGGCGGTCTCATCCTGGACATCGGCCTGCGTGGCTTCCTGCCTGCCTCCCTCGTCGACCTTCGTCGTGTCAAGGATCTCGAGATGTACACCGGCACCGTCATCGAGGCCCGCGTCATCGAGATGGATCGCAATCGCAACAACGTCGTGCTGTCCCGTCGCGTCGTCCTGGAGGAAGGCCGCAAGAACGAGCGCGCCGAGATCCTGGAGAACCTGCAGAAGGGTATGCGCCTGAAGGGTACCGTCTCCTCCATCGTCGACTTCGGTGCGTTCGTCGACCTGGGTGGTATCGATGGTCTGGTGCACATCTCCGAGCTCTCCTGGGGCCATGTGAACCATCCCTCCGAGGTCGTCAAGGTTGGCGACGAGGTCGAGGTCGAGGTCCTGGATGTCGATCTGAACCGCGAGCGCATCTCCCTTGGTCTCAAGCAGACCCAGGAGGATCCGTGGCGTCAGCTGGTCAAGAACTATCCCGTTGGTGCCATCATCGAGGGCAAGATCACCAAGCTCGTGCCCTTCGGCGCCTTCGTCGAGCTCTCCGCTGGTATCGAGGGTCTGGTGCACATCTCCGAGATGGCCAAGGGCCATGTCGATACTCCCAGCCAGGTCACCAAGGTTGGCGAGACCGTGCATGTCAAGGTCATGGACATCGACCTGGATCGTCGCCGCATCAGCCTGTCCATGAAGGCCGCTGCCGAGACCCTTGGCATCGAGATTCCCGTCAAGGAACTCGAGCCCAAGGAGCCCAAGGCCGCCCCTGCGCCTGAGGCCGCCGCTCCCGCCGAGACTCCCGCCGAGTAGTCCTTATCACATCGAAACAAGAACGAGCCGGGTCACCCCGGCTCGTTTCATTCCAAAGAGAGTAAAAATGAATGACCCGGGCTATGCCTGGGTCATTCGTATGATGACCTATCGATTGTGTACGCTACGCGTTAGGAACGAGCGACCTTGCCGGAACGGATGCACTGGGTGCAGACGTTGGCCTTCTGCAGGTGACCATCCTTCATGATGGTGATCTTCTGGATGTTGGGGCGATAGATGCGGTTGGTGACGCGATGCGAATGGCTGACGTTGCGACCAGCAGCCGGGTGCTTACCACAGATGGAACAAACCTTGGACATTTCGATACTCCCTTATCTCACAGTGCATTTGCACCGAAAATGGCGCGAACACAAAAGCCGTTGAACTATAGCATATGGTCCTTGGAATGCACAAGCGGGACATGAGCGCAATCCGCAAACGAGAGCGCCAACGGCGGTATGGGCGTCCGCGGATTCCATAAGGAACGCAGAGGAACCTCCATCACATTCGAGTATAATTCGAAGTTACGTATGAGTTCCCAGCTTCATTGGAGGAATGATATGGCAGATAAGATCCCCGGCGGTCTGAGTATCGCCAACGAGGTAATCGCAGATCTCGTTGGACATGTTGCTCTCGAGTGCTACGGCGTTGTGGGCATGGCTGCTCCCACCCTGCAGGATGGTGTTGCCAAACTGCTCCCCAGGCAGCGCCTGCGTCGTGGTATCCAGGTCGAGACCGGTGAGAAGGGCGCCCGCATCGACCTCTACGTCGTCATCGAGTTCGGCACCAACATCGCCACCGTATGCAAGAACCTCAGGGACCAGGTCGCCTTCACGCTCAAGGATTATGCCGAGCTCCCGATCGAGTCCATCGAGATCCACGTCATGGACGTGAAGGTTCGCGACTAGAACGTCCGCCCCTGATTCACACACGGAGAGAGAATCAATGCCCATTTCACATGATTTCGTCAACTGCCTTGGCGTTGCAGCCAAGGCGCTGAGGGAACGCAAGGAGGAAGTGAACCGACTCAATGTGTTCCCTGTTCCCGATGGCGACACGGGTACCAACATGTCCCTCACCATGGATATGGTGGTTTCCGAGTTGTCCAAGCTGCCCCAGGGTGCTCCGCTCAGCCAGATCCGCAAGGCCATCTCCTACGGTTCCCTCATGGGTGCCCGTGGCAACTCCGGCGTCATCACCAGCCAGATCCTGCGCGGCATCTGCGATGGTCTGGCCGGTGCGACGAGCTTCGACACCGACACCGTGGCCAAGGCCATGGCCCGCGGCGTCGAGGTCTCCTACCAGGCTGTGCGTAAGCCGGTCGAAGGCACCATCCTCACAGTCTTCCGCGATGCCAGTGATGCCGCATCCCAGGCCGCCCAGGATGGCATGGCCCTCGAAGACGCCCTGCATTTCATCAGCGATGCCGCTTTCGCCAGCGTTCGTCGCACCCCGGAACTCCTTCCCGTTCTGAAGGAGAACGGCGTTGTGGATGCCGGCGGCTTCGGCCTCTCCATCCTCATCGAGGCCTTCGTGGGTGCCGTCACCGGCAAGGAGGGCTTCATTCCCAGCGCATCCACCATCTCCCGCCCCGAGCCCAAGGTGGCCATCGAGCTCATCAACGACTGGGAAGGCAGCGCTTATCGCTATTGCACCGAGTTCCTGCTCTTTGGTGATAAGATCGACAAGAACGAGGTCGCCCAGTTCCTCACTACCATGGGTGACTGCGATCTGATCGTGGGAGAAGTGCCCAACTTCAAGGTGCACGTTCACACCAACACCCCCGGCACCGTGCTTTCGTACATGACCGAGCGCGGCCAGGTAGCCGAGGTTCACATCCACAACATGCAGCTCCAGAGCGAGGACCGCAACGCCAAGCTCGAGGCGGAGACGAAGGACAGGAAGCCTTCCAAGCCCCTTGGTTTCGTGGCTGTCGCCGCTGGTCAGGGCATGAGGGAGATCCTCGAGTCACTGGGTGTCGACTACGTGGTCAGCGGTGGTCAGACCATGAATCCCTCCACCAAGGACCTGCTCGAGGCCGTTGATGCCGTGGATGCCGAGTCCGTCATCATCATGCCCAACAACAAGAACATCATCATGGCCGCCAACGCCGCTGCCAGTGAGTCCAGCAAGCCCGTGGCCGTCGTTCCCACCAAGGCCGTCCCCGAGGCCTTCACCGCCATGTTCGCGGTCGACCTGGAAGCCGATATGCAGACCAACGTCGCTGCCATGACGCAGGCGCTTTCCGGCGTCAAATGTGGCGAGGTCACCACGGCCATCAAGGATGCCAAGGCGGCCGACGGCACCGACATCCACGAAGGCGATGTGATCGGCATCGCCGGCAGCGCCATCGTCGCCGTGGGCCGTGCGGTCGCACAGGTTACCCTCGACCTTCTGGAGTCCATGGGAGCGGACGACTACGACACTCTCACCATCCTCGCTGGTGAGGACATCGATGATGAAGCCTTCCAGAGCATCGTCAGTTCGGTTGTGGAAGGTTACCCCTGCCTCGAGGTCGATGATCACAGGGGCCAGCAGCCCCTGTATCCGGTGGTCCTCTCACTGGAATAAGCCGCGATGCCACAACCCATCCGCCTACAGCATACGCAAGCTCTTGACGAACCCGTCGAGAGCTTGCGTTTCGTTTCGAGCGGCCGCGCTCTGGCGCTCGAACGCTTGGGCATCGGTAACAAGCGTGACCTGCTTGAGCACTATCCGCGCCGCTACCTCGATCTCTCCACGGTGAGCAGCATCCAAGCTGCGAAGATAGGGGAGACCGTCACCATAGTGGGGCGTGTGGGTGAGGTCAAACTCAAGAAACCCAAGCCACGCATGACCATCGTCGAGTGCTCTGTTATCGACTCCACAGGGGTCATCATCGGGGTTTGGTTCAAGCAGCCCTGGATCGCCAACAGGCTCAAGAAGGGCGATCGCGTGAGCATGAGTGGCAAGGTCGAGATGAACTTCGGCTTCAAGCGTATGAACTCGCCGTTCTACGAGGTGCTCGAAGCAGCCGATCGCGATCCCGATTCCGACGACGCCTATCAGGGACGCGTCATAGCCTTCCATCCGCTCTGTGAGGGCATCAACGCAGCATGGATGCGTCGCTTCGTCCACGAGGCACTCGAGGACTGCCGCTATGCCATCGATCCGCTCCCGGCACAGCTGCGCGTCTCAAGGGGTCTGGTCGACCGCAATGCCGCATGGCGTGGTATGCATGAGCCGGCTGACATGCGGGAACAGGAGGAAGCTCGACGCAGGCTCGCCTACGATGAACTCATCCTGCTCCAGCTGCACTTCCTGTTGGGTAGACGCCAGCTCGAAGCCGGTTTGGAACCCCAGTCACAGGTCATCGATGGTCCGCTCCTCTCCATGGCGCGCGAGCAGCTCCCCTTCACCCTGACTGACGAGCAGGAGAAGGCGCTCGAGCAGATCCTTGCCGATATGGCAGCTCCCCGCATCATGGAACGCCTGCTCCTTGGAGACGTCGGTACAGGTAAGACGGTGGTCGCGGCGCTCGCCATGATCGCCGCCGTCGATTCCGGCCAACAGTGTGCGATGATGGCCCCCACCGCGGTGCTCGCGGGCCAGTACGGCAACAAGATAGGCCCCATGCTTGAATCGGTCGGTATCGAATGGGCGCTGCTCACCAGTGCGACACCCGCTGCGACCCGTGATCGCATCCTCGAACGTCTCGCATCCGGGCAACTCAAGGTACTCATGGGTACGCACGCCCTCATCCAGGATGACGTACTCTTCTCGAATCTGGGGCTCGTCGTGGTGGATGAACAGCACCGTTTCGGCGTCGACCAGCGCACAAAGCTGCGTCGTAAGGGCAAGGGCAGCGACTACCTCGCCATGACCGCCACCCCCATACCCCGCTCACTCGCCCTGCTGCTCTACGGTGACCTGGACTGCTCGACCATCCATCGGCGCCCGGGAAACAGCACTCCCTGCAAGACCGTCGTGTTGTCCAGTAGCGAACGTGCCGTTGCCTACGATGCCATCCGCGAAGCGGTCAAGCAGGGGCGGCAGGCCTATATCATCTGTCCGCTCGTGGGCGTCAAGAGCGAGCAGGAGGAGGACGAGCAGGGTCTACTCGAAGCGCGCATCGAGCAGGGCGAGGACTGCAGTGATCCCAAGGCCGCTCAAACCGAAGCCCGCTTCCTGGCGAGCAAGGTATTCCCCAACATGCGCGTCGGGCTTCTTACGGGGCGGATGAGCGCGGCTGATAAGGACGCCACCATGGAGCAATTCAGGGATGGCGCCATCGATGTCCTGGTGGCGACCACTGTGGTCGAGGTGGGCGTGGATGTTCCCAATGCCACCGTCATGATGATCGAGGACGCTGACCGTTGCGGCATCTCCCAGCTCCACCAGCTGCGCGGTCGTGGGGGCCGCGGCAAGTACCCGGGGTCCGTCTATCTGCTCGCGCCTTCCTCGCAGGGCAAGTCCAAGGCCCGCCTGGAGGCACTCGAGCGAACTCAGGATGGCTTCAAGCTGGCGGAGTACGATCTGGAGTCCCGCAAGGAGGGCGATATCCTGGGAAGCAGGCAGCATGGCGTGCCCCAGCTCAAGTTGGTCAACGTGCTCAAGGATTCGCAGCTCGCCATGGAGGCGCGTCAGGATGCGGAGGAACTCCTCGAGCGCGACCCGCTCCTTGAATCGCCCATCAATGGGATGCTTGCCATAGAATTGGAACGCCTGCGCAAGCGGGCGAGTGACGCGGCAGGGGAGTGACGATGAGGATCGTAGCAGGACGCTTCAAGGGCAGGCGTATCGAAGCCCCCCAAGGAGACGGCACCCGTCCCACCACCGACCGCGTCCGCGAGGCACTCATGAGCTCCATCATCTCCGCTTGGGGCGCGCCGCTGGATGGCGTGCGTGCGCTGGATGCCTTTGCCGGCAGCGGTGCCCTGGGTCTCGAAGCCCTCTCGCGTGGGGCAGCGAGCTGCTGCTTCTTCGAGCGCGATCCCAAGGCCCTTCGTGTGCTCAAGCAGAACATCGTCTCCTTGGGCATGGACCCCACGGGCAAGCTACCCGCCGTGACGGCAGAGCAACTGCCAGTCTGCGCGGTGATCAGGGGAGATGCATTCAAGGTCGCAGCAGCCGGAGCGATGCGCTTATCCCCCTATGACCTCGTTCTCATGGATCCGCCCTATGCGGTACCTGCGGCACAGGTGCTCGGCTTCATGCAGCAACTCGCCAGCAGTGGTTCCCTTGCCCAGGGTGCCCTGTGCGTCTACGAGCACCGTCAGGGAAGCTTCGACCCTGCGTCCGTCGACGCAATGGAGGGATTCAAGTTCTGCGGCATCAAGGACTATGGTATAACGGCAGTCGCCATCATGTGCTTCACAGGAAAGGACGGGCAAAGATGAAGGCTCTCGTTCCCGGCACCTTCGATCCCATAACCGCTGGTCACCTTGACGTGATCGAGCGTGCGGCCCAACTCTTCGACCATGTCGTCGTGGGCGTGGCTGAATCCCCCCGCAAGGGGAGTGGTCCCATCTTCAGCATGCAGGAGCGTGCCGCTCTCATCCGTGAGGCCACGAGCCACCTTCCCAACGTGAGTGTCGAACCGTTCTCCAACCTGCTGGTGGAGTTCGCCAAGCAGATAGGTGCGAGCGTGGTGGTCAAGGGCCTGCGCGCTGTCACCGACTTCGAGAGCGAGTTCCAGCAGGCGGCCATCAACTACACCATGAATCCGGACGTCGAGACGCTCTTCATCATGTCCGCGCCCGAGCACATGTACCTCTCGTCCTCCGTCGTGCGCGAGATCGCCTTCCTCCATGGTGATATCGATGCCTTCGTGCCGGCCAACGTCGCCAAGGCTCTGAGGGATAAGTTCGGCTACTAGGGCAGGGGATGATCTCCCCTTGCATCTGACCTGACCCCCTGAATCAGGTCCAGCCCCAGTGGTAGTCGCCAGAGCGGGCAGGGTATGATTACCCGCGAGCAGGAAAGGGGTGCATGTCATTGAAGCAGACGAAGTGCACGACCGAGCAGATCATCAACGCCCTTCGCAAGG
>JAFRFV010000211.1 GCA_017434185.1 Coriobacteriales bacterium | reverse complement strand
GCCATCCAAGATCGCCAGCGCCATCCGCATCGCCAAGCGCACGATGCGAATCGTCTGGCAGAACATCATCTTCGCTCTGGGCGTGAAGATCGCGATCCTGCTGCTCGCGGCCCTGGGAATCGCCACGCTGTGGCTCGCGGTCTTCGGCGATGTGGGCGTGGCCGTGATCGCCATCCTCAACGCCATGCGCGCCCTGCACGTCGAGCGGGCGTGATCAGGCATCCATTTCGCGGATAAGCACCTCAACGTCCAAGTGAACGAGGTTTCGAGCCTCATCCCACCTGAGCTTGCCTGAAACGGCAGAGTGAACGAACTCGACCCTGCGCAAACCCGCTGCCTGCGGTACGGCGCAGAGCGTGGGGTCGGCGATGAGGCGATCGTAAGCTCCATCACGCAGCAGCCGCAGGTAGGACGCCTCATCCTTCAGGCGCTTGTCGCCTTCCCGCGCGATCGTGGCGTCCCAGCCGAAGAAGCTCGCGACATCCACGCGGCCCTTCAACCCCGCCATCTGAAGCGCATCGCGCAGCGAGTTGGCGAGCACCTGATCGCCAACGATGAGCGTCGACGGACCTCCCTGCTCCCTTGAAGCGGGCACACTCCGCTGCTCCAACCAGCGCTCGGCGTGCGCTGCGCCCATGGGGAACCCGACCACATAGGGCGTCCCGAAGCGCCGCTTGAGCGACTTGGCCAAACGCAGACCAGAAGCGCTCACCGCGAGGTTGAGCGAGGCGGCACCGATGCGACGGATACTTTCCATCTCGAGCCCCATGAAGAGTCTGCAACCAACGTGCAGGCCCGCATCCTCAAGCAGCGCCACCAGATCGGCGTCGTTGCCCTTATCCCCATAATCCAAGGGGGTCATACCCAGGATGTTCACCAGACCCGGTTCTCGCTCGAGACCGTCCGCCGCGAACCGCTCGATCAACGCACGACCCGCCATGACGATGCCATGGTCGTACCAATTGAAGCCCGTGGTATCGAAGCCCAGGGAGGGGATGCCCGTGGCGGCTTCGATCTCGTGGGCGATACCGACGGTGTCCATACCCGTGATGGCGGGCACGGGTGTGCCCACCACGGCGACCAAGGGCGATGCGAGTTTGCTGGCGGCCTCGCAGACCTCCCTCACCACCTTCGAATCATTGCCCAGGATGGCGTCGATGTTGCGCAGGGTGGTGCAGAGCACCGGCTGCTGACGCGTGTTCCAGCGGGGCTCGTCGCAGTACACGTAGTGCGCCGTGCAGCAGGAGGCATCGTTGATGGCGATCAAACCGCCCAGGTCGAACAGCGCGCTGGCGACCCCGCTGTAGTCGGCTGCGAATGGCGTGAGATACAGACAGAGCTGAGCCATCAGACCTCCCCTCCCCCGTGCGCCGCACGTATGGCGGACATGAGCTTGTGGATGCCCTGGAAGCCGAAATAGCCCTCGTCATGCCAGATGTCCACGTGCTGACGCGCGCCCAGGATGCGCGCACAATCGACGCCCAGCGCCAGACAGTCGACGCCATCCTCGTGCCCACCAAAGAGATGACTGCCGCCTTCGGCGCGCAGAACGTAAACTTGGGGGCATTCCTCCAGGATATACTGCTCAGCCTGCGCATCCGGCTTGAACTTGTGATTCGACCTGAACAGGTAGCGCACGTTGAAGCCGTATTCCAGGAGCGCCTTGGCGGCGGCGAAGGTCATGAGCGAGAAGCTGCAATCCAGCGCCAGCGGCCGCCCGGCCAGCAGCGCCACCGTGCGTGCGGCATCCTCCCGGCATGCGGCGATCTGGGCGCTGAAGTCGCGTTGCGGCTGACCCAGCTGCGCTGCGATCTCGTTGTAGGAAGCGGCGACCGCTTGAGCATCGTAGCCAGGGGTGACGATGAGATAGGGGATGTCCAACTGGTCTCGCATGAGGCCGGCGGCTGCGGTGGTCATGAGGCGGAACACCAGGCTCAGACGGCTCTTGCCCATATCCTGGGAATCCTCGTAGGTCTTGCACTGGAACAGCGCACGCAGGGGTCCGCAGCCCCAT
>JAFRFV010000210.1 GCA_017434185.1 Coriobacteriales bacterium | reverse complement strand
GGGAGCACCCAGGGGTGCGGCGCCGGGGCGCCAACGACGGTTCTTGTACGCTTGGACGACCATGGTGCCCTTGGGTTGCACCGCCTCACCCGCGAACATGAGGATGAAGCGCTGGTCTTCTGCATAGGGCTCGCCGTTGGGATCGGCGGCGGGGAGTTCCGGCATGTCTTCAAAGCCCATGAAGGAATCGACCGCCACCACGTAGGCCTCAACGGCCTCGCCGCCGTCCGCGAGCTCCTGCAGTGCGAGCTTGCTGGCGTCGAAGACACCCTGCAGGTTGGGCTGGTCGACAGGGTCGGCGAGCACGCGGTAGCCCTTCTCGCTTGCGAGCTTGACCACGAGCGCGTTGTTCATGGCCTCCTTGCGGGGATGGTAGTCGAGCAGGGTGATGACGGCATACGAGCAGATCTTCGCGATGAGTTCGGACGCTTTGGGGGCGGGATCAGGCAGTTAGTCGCCGGTGGGCTCGAGAGCGGGATCAGGCATGGGAGACTCCTTCTTTTTCCGCCGCTTCCTGTTCGCGGATGAGGCGATTGATCTTGCGCAGCTCCACGATGACGAAGGCCGCCGTGGTGAAGAACGCGAGGATGTCGGATGCCGGGTAGGCGAAGATGATGCCCATCACGGCGTCGTACTGCGGGAAGATGCCAGGGATGACCGTGGGCAACCAGATCATGAGCGGAATGAGGAAGAGGAACTGCCTGGTGAGCGACAGGATGATGGACTTGAGGGGCTGACCGGTGGCCTGGAAGTAGTTGGAGCCCACGATCTGCGCGCCGATGAAGCACAGGCAGCACAGGTTGATCCGAAGGCCGGGGATGGCGAAGTGCAGGAGCTCGTCCTCGATGCCGAAGAGTTGCGCGATGGGGCCGGGCAGGATCATGGCGACGAGGAAGAAGCAGAAGCCCACGGCGGTTGCCCAGAGCATGGCGGTGAAGAGCGTGGTACGCACGCGCCTGAAGAGCTGGGCGCCGTAGTTGTACCCCAGGATGGGTTGCGCGGCGATGCTGATGCCCAGGATGGGGAAGAAGCAGAACATGCCCACCTTCGCGACGACGCCCATGACGGCCAGCGCGCCGTCGGAGCCGATGATGGACTGGGCGCCGTACTTGTTGAGCAGGTTGTTGAGCAGCAGGTTCACCACGGCCGCGGCAACCTGCAGCAGGAAGGAGGCCATGCCCAGCGTGAGGATCTCCTTGGCAAGGTGCAGGTCCAGATGCAGGTTCTCCACGCGGAAGCGGAAGGGCGCCTTCTTGTTCAGGAAGAAGGCCATGACCGAGATGGCGCTGGCGAACTGGCCCAGGATGGTGGCGAGGGCGGAACCCGCGACGCCCCAACCGAAGCGCATGACGAACAGGTAGTTGAAGACGATGCACACCACGGCGCCGATGATCATTGTGGTCATGGCGCGGTTGGGATCACCGGCGGTCCTGATGAAGTTGTTGATGCCCATGCCGATGCCCTGAAAGACGAAGCCCAGGCACACGATGCGCACGAAGGTGCGGGAGTATGCCATGGAGTCCGGGGTGGCACCGGAGATCTTGAGCATGGGGTCGATGGCGAACATGGCGAGCAGGATCACGATCACGCCGCAGATGAGCAGCAGCGTGACGGAATTGCCCAGGATGCGCTCGGCTTCCTTGAGCTTGCCCTCGCCCAGGCGGATGGCCGAAAGCGCGTTGCCGCCCTGGCCCACCAGCATGCTGAGCGCCATGAAGACGATCATGATGGGAGCGGCGACGGTGGTTGCGGCGAGTCCCAGCTCGCCCACCGCCTGGCCCACGAAGATGGAGTCGATCACGTTGTAGAGGCCGTTCACCACGACACCCACGATGGCGGGAATGCTGAACTCGAGCAGCAGCTTGTTGATGCTGCCGCTGCCCATGCGGTCCACCTTCTCGTTGCCTGCATGACCCAAGCCGGTGGGTCCGGGTGCGGCGTCGGGCGCGGCGTCGGCGAGCTCCGCGACGGGCGCGGGAGCTGGGCGCTTATCCTCTGCAGGTGTTGGCTGGTCTTGCATGCGGGGTGACTCCAAGGCTTGGCTATCTGACGGGCGATAGCGGATTGTAGCACAGGCGGACGCGGGCGAAGGGGCGAGCGGCGCACTGACCGGCGAGTAGCGCGAGGGCATTTGCGCACGTGAAAGCGTTGGCGCCAATTCCACAAGATGTAGTGGCCGCTCTGGGGAATAAGGAAACATTTCGTGGTTGGGGGTTTCCGCCCCGCGCATTTTTTGTATAATGACTCCGGTTCAAACGCCGCATGTACGCAAAAGAAACGCAGCATGAACGAACGGAAAGCCCTTTGGTTGCCTTGGCCAAAGGGCTTTTTCCTGTTCAGATTGCGTGATACCCCTTGCGTTTTGCCCGGTGCTCGTCCACACTAGACCCAAAGCGGGTAAGGGTCCCGTGAGGATTCGCAACAGTGAGGAGTGTCCTATGAGCAAGTTCATTCTGAGGCCGTGCTCCTATGGCTTCAACTTCAGCCTTGTCGGCGACGATGACCAGACCATCCTTCGCTCCCAGAACTACAAGACCGAGGACGGCGTCCGCCGCGGTATCGACAGCGTGAAGAAGTGGTCCGCCCAGGCCAACATCGAAGACGCAACCTATGATGATCCCGAGCGCAAGATCCAGTGCCCCAAGTACCAGATCTACAACGGCGAGGATGGCATCCGCATCCGTCTGCTGGCGATCAACGGCCAGAAGATCGCCGCTGGCGTGAGGACCTTCGCCGATGTCGAGGCCGCCAAGGCCACCATCGCCGCAGCCCGCGCCGCTGCCGCTGTCGCTGGTGTCGAGGAAGCCGCTGCCGAGTAGTCGCATCGCGTACATCACTTCGAACCTGAAGGCGGCCCCCTGTTGGGGGCCGCCTCTTCTATCAGATGGGATAAACGCCACGGAGCGAAGCACTGCGGGACGGGGAGCGCCGGGGAACCACCACCAAACTGGATATTCAGTTTGGGGGGACCGCCAATCTAGATTTCCAGTTTGGTGGTGGTGCTCGAAACCGCTGTTGAACTTGAGCCAACCACCCCCAACCTGAATATCCAGTTTGGGGGTACCGCCAATCTAGATTTCCAGTTTGGTGGTGGTGCGCGCTGGCACCAGGAACGACGCACTACCAAACCGGAAATCCGGTTTGGGTGGCCTACCAAAACGGATAAGTGGTTTCGGTGTACCGGATCCGACAATTTGGAGTGATTTTCGCTACCGTTCCCCCGGATTTCCATTTTGG
>JAFRFV010000209.1 GCA_017434185.1 Coriobacteriales bacterium | reverse complement strand
GGTCCCGTACGACCCGGATAGGTAGCCGCACATTGCTCCTGCAAGCATTCGATATTCGGCTTTCAAAGTGCAGATCCAATAAAACCAAAATCAGTCGAAATTCTTCTAATCAGGGCTTGACTTCATATAGCTGGTCTCCTTAATGACGCAGCCAGAGCGCGGGACGCGCGCCCAGCCACGGGTCGTTGATCATGTGGCCGCTGCCGATCTTCCCGTCATCCAGGACGATCACCGCGCGGGGGAAGATGGGGTCGGTGTCGGGTGTGCGCAGCCACCAGTAGCAGCCGAACTCGGGGTAGCCCCTGAATTCGCCCGCCTTGAAGACGCCGCGCTCGACGGCGTGCGCCGTGGGGAAGCAGATGCGGTCGGCGTTGCCGGCGAACAGACGCTGAGCTTCGTCGACGGAAAGGCAGGTGGGCCGCTCGATCCGCTCGCGCTCTGTTGGGCTGAATGCGCCGGCCAGGAACGCGCCCTCGAGCCAGGCTTTGAGGTCGCTGGTTTCCCACGCGTTGCCGCGCTTCAAGTCGCCGCAGAACGCAAGGCTGTCGATCGCGCACATGCTGATCGCGAGCACGCGCTCATCCTGCACGTCCAGCACACGCCACTTGATGGGCGCACCACCCCAGCTGCCCATGTTGAAGGTCTGTCCAAGCTTCAGATCCATCATGTTCGATCCCTCCTCGCTGCAATGGCAATCATACCAGCAGCGCGCGCATGTTGCTGGGATGATGTGTGGGACGCGGCGGGGCGGGTTGGGCGCTTGACGCGCTTATCCGCACGTGTTATACGTATTACAGCAGAAAGGAGATCACGATGGACGTGCTTGTGAGCGCACGCACCACTCCCGCCAAGAAGGATGCGGTGCAACGGAAACTGGAAAGCAAGGGGCTGTCGCTGTCGCAGCTCATCAACAGCGCGCTCGACTACTTCATGGAGGAGGGCGAGCTACCGGGCGCAGCAGCGCGTGAGCACGCGGAGCGCGACGCGGAGGGGTTCGCGAGCTTCGTGCAGGCATCTACGCTGCCTGTGGACTGGGGCGCCGTTGGCGACAACCCCGCCGACTACAAGAAGTTGCTACAGCAAGGGAAGCAGGCGGACTATGAATCTCTTGCTTGATACCAACGTGCTCATTGATTATCTGGGGCGCAAGGCGCCCTTCTTCCACGACGCCCAGATGCTGGTGGCGGCGGGTTACTTCAAGGACGCGACGCTTTGGACGCCCGCGGGAAACGTGAAGGACGCGTTCTATGTGCTCAGCCACTACGTCGCCTCGGAGCGGATCCAGGACGCGCTCGTGCAGGCCTTCGAGCTGATCACACCCGTGACGCTTTCGAAGGATGACCTCGTGCAGGCGGCGCGTCTCAAGTGGCCTGACTTCGAGAATTGCCTGGTGGCGATGGCCGCGCTCAAGTGCAAGGCGGATTACATCATCACGCGCGACGTGCGTGGTTTCGAGCGCTCCATGGTACCTGCGATAAGCCCTGCGGAGTGGCTGGAGCTCATGCGCGAGACGCGCGACCTCGAGTACGCAGCTGCGAAGCTGTAGCGGGCTGGAGCAGAGTCTTGCGAGGACGCCAAAGTGTTCTTTTGGGGATAAGCGCTGCGATCGAGTGAGTTGCGGTGTGAAGGAGGAGGGGAAACTCACCCGACCGAAACGCTTACATAATCGAAGCTCTGTCTGCCGTACGAAGGGGATTCTCTAGGATATCGTTCACCCCCTTCGTACGGCAGACAAGCTGAGAGGGTGAAGCGTTGCGGTCGTTCTCGTAGTGGCCGGATGGAGGCGGGGCGGAAGCCCCGCCTCCAAGCAGGTCGAACTAGTAGAAGAGGAACACGGAGCTGCCCAGCGCGAAGAAGATCACGCGGAAGCAGATGGCACCGATGACGGCGCAGCAGCAGGCGATTCCGGCCCACAGGG
>JAFRFV010000208.1 GCA_017434185.1 Coriobacteriales bacterium | reverse complement strand
GTGCGCATGATGCCCAGCGCGCTGCCCGCGGCGGTCTTGCCCTTCACGTGCAGGATGAGCCCGAAGTTCTTGGTGAGGAAGTTGCCCAGCCAGCCAGCGCGCACCAGGTGCTCGCTGGCCACGAAGTAGGTCTGGTGCCAGGCGCTCATGCCAACGAGCGCCGGGTCGAGGTCGGCGTTGTGGTTGGAGAGCAGGAGGTAGGGGCCGGGCACGTCGCGCAGGTCGTCGCAATCGTAGCGGAAGATGCGCTTGATGATGGGCACCGCGAAGGGGCGCAGGAAGTTCCAGGTCCTCACGTAGCGCTGGTGTTCGCGTTCCTGCAGTGCCTTCGAATCGTCCGCCATGTCGCTCTCCCACGCTCGCCCGTCAGTCCACGCTTACGATACCCCAAGATAATTCAACGTGCCACCGCGAACCGTCTGTTTGCACACGAACCGCATCTCCTATAATGTGAGGGATAAGGGAGGCGAACACGCATGCTGTATCTGCTCACGGGCGGGCGTCAAAGCGGCAAGACCACGTGGCTCAAGGGCCTCATGACCGCTGCCCGCGAACGTGGCCTGCGCCTGGATGGGCTCGTGACACCTGCTGTCTTCGAAGATGATCGCAAAGTGGCCATCGATGCGCTACTGCTGCCCGATGGCATCACGCTGCGCTTGGCGGACTGGCAGAAGCCCGTCTTCACCGCGGGCGCGGATGCCGCCGCCGGCGAGCATCGCAGCGCGACAGCCATGCCCTGGAAGTTCCATGCCGCCACCGTCGACGCGGTGAACACGCACTTCGCTGCCTACACGCCCGATGCTCCTGCCCCCGGCTTCCTGTTGGTGGACGAACTGGGATGGATGGAATTCAACGATAACGGCGGCTATGTGGAGGCCATGCGCGTGCTCGACCAGCACGCCTTCGCCGGTGATGCGCTGGCGGTCATCCGGCCGGAGCTGCTGCAGGCCGCAGTCGCGCGCTGGACTCCTATAATGGGCGGAAGCGGAATCCGGGTGATCGAACCGGACGCTCCCCTGCCCTTCTAGGACTCACGGACTCGAGGAAGCATGGTCGGTCTTGGCACCATCATCAACGTTGCAGCCATCGTCGCAGGTGGCGTGGTTGGCATGCTCGCCGGTCGCGCCCTCACGCCCCGCATCCAGGAATCGCTCATAGCCGCCAGTGGCGTGGCCGTGTTGTTCATAGGCATCGGCGGCGCCTGCGCCGGCATGCTGCAGGTCGTGGATGGAGGCGCTCTTGGCACCACCAACACCATGATGTTCATCATCAGCATCATCGGCGGCGCGCTCGTGGGCGAGCTCTGTCACCTGCAGGACGGTATCGAGCGCTTTGGCGAGTGGCTCAAGCATAAGTCCGGCAACAGCGGTGATGCGGGCTTCACTAACGCCTTCGTCACCGCGAGTCTGACCGTGTGCGTGGGCGCCATGGCCATCGTGGGCTCCATCCAGGACGGCGTCGCCGGTGACTACAGCATCCTGGCTGCGAAGGCGGTGCTCGACCTGATCATCATCGCCGCGATGACCGCCAGCATGGGCAAGGGCTGCGCGTTCAGCGCCATCCCCGTGGGCATCCTGCAGGGCAGCGTCACCCTGCTCGCCGCGCTCCTGGCACCCTACATGAGCGACGCCGGCATGCTCAACATCTCGCTCGTGGGTTCGATCATGATCTTCTGCGTGGGCCTGAACCTGCTGCGCGAAAAGCAGATCCGCGTGGCCAACATGCTGCCCGGTCTCATCATCGCCTTCGTGTGGGCGCTGTTCTAAGCGCTTATCCTCGCGAACGCTTAACGAATATTTTTTATCGTTTATCATTAAAAAGTTCTTGACTCCCGATAAAAATGGCGTAGTATATGCCTTGTCATGACACGGCACCGCGCACATCCATCCCCTATCAAGGAGTCATCATGAACAAGCAGGAACAACTCGAGAGGATCCGCAGCACCAGCAAGCCCATCTCCGTCATCGCCCGCATCGTCGAGATATTCGCCTGGATTGGCGTGGTCGTCACCTGGGTGGCCGTCATCTTCGTCGGATTCGCCGGCGCCGAC
>JAFRFV010000207.1 GCA_017434185.1 Coriobacteriales bacterium | reverse complement strand
TCATGCTTCCCTCCTGCACTCTCTTGAAGATGGTCCTGCGCCTTCCCGGCACGTTGTGCTCCACGATCTGGTCGTAGTACGCCTTCTTCCTGCGCCGTTGGTTCCTCGACTCGAACCACGGCTTCACCGGGAACACGAGCCCGCTCAGATCGAGCTCGTACGTGCGCATGCCCGCGCTGTCCTCCCCCGGCCAAGCGGGCAGGCGGAACGGATCCGCCTCCACGGCCGCGAAGAATCGCACCCACCTTTGGGATAAGCGCACCCTACCGTCCACTACTGGATCGAAGTCCGGTCTCATGATCATATCACGCTGGAACGCCGCCAGATCGGCCGGCACGTCGAAGCGCTCCCGCAGGAACATGCCCAACTGCTCGTAGAAGTAGTCCGCATCGAAGAGTATGCGCAGGCACAGGGCTTCCTCGGGCTCCAACAGACCGCCCGCCTGCTCGCTGTGCATCATGAAAGGCGCCGTCTCGTCCTCCAGCCCGCGGTGCACGTGCTCGCGCATGGGCGCGGCATAGCGCTCCATCGCCACGTGACCCGTGGGCCGCCCCTCACCGTCGACCCCATAGAACCACCCGAAGAGCTCCCGATAGAACGTGGCGTAGTCGACATCTCCCCGCGCCCGCAGCGCGATGGCCACCAGCCGACAGAGTCCGTGATCATGCATGGCCTGTATGAGCCAGCACAACAGCCACATACGCTCGTAGTCCTCCTGCGAATACGAGCTCGCACCCACCAGGTACTGGCTCTTGGACAGCGCCCACGAAAGGTCCTTGCTCTGTTGGAAGTAGGCCACGCTGTCGGGGCGGGACATGACCCTCACTCCCCAACGCTCCTGATACTCCGGGTCGGCGGCGGGCGCATTGGGGAACATACCGAAGGGGTACGCACGATATTCCCCGTGCACACCCAGCTCCATGAGCGAAACGAAGGCACCCAGCCAGCGCTCCCAGGTGTCCTGGGGACATCCGGCGATGAGTTGCGTGAAGATGGGATAATCGATGGCATACAGCTCGCGCACCAGCTGCTGCATCTGATCCTGCGGCAGGTTGGTGCGCCCGATGGCCGCCAGCACTTCCGGATCCATATGCTGCACTGACAGCACGTACTTGGTGAGAAGCCCCGCCTCACGGAAGCTCTTGGCGATGGCCAGATTGCTCTCGTAGCTGTTCTTGTTGTTGTTGTAATACAGCCACATGGGCAGGCCGGCCCGCTTCTTGCAATCCGCGAAGCATTCCGCCAACTCCACATCGCGCTTCATGATACCCAGGTTGGCGTCGGCCCAGAACATGAACCAGGGGCGCAGCTCCTCGATGACGAAGCGGATCTCCTGCTTGGCCAGCTCCGTGGGGATGCGACGCACCCGCAGGTTGGTCTTGCTGCCCCAATCGCAGTAGCTGCAGCGATACGGGCAGCCGCGCGAGCTCTCGATGGTGGCGGCCAGATGGTAGCGCGCGTATTCATGCACGTAATCGCGCCAGAACTCCTTCATGCTCAGCCAGGGACTGGGCTTTTGCGCCAGGTCGAGCGACGGCATCACCTTGTATGCATGCTCGCCCCAGCGCGGATTGATGCAGGCGCCCCGCAACTGCTCGAGTCCCTCGAAACCCGCCATGATGCAGCGCAGGCCATCACGCCAAGCGGCCTCCCCCTCCGCGGGCTGTGCGAAGTCGACCATGGGGAAGCGCTCGAAGAAGTCGCTCCGCTTCCATTCCAGCTGGGGTCCTCCGGCGATCACGATGCAAGCGGGATTGGCGGCCTTCACCAAGCGGGCCAGCTCCATCTGGTACCCCTGATTCCAGGTGTAGCAACTGATACCCAGCACGTCGATCCCCGCGAAGCCGTACTCAGCATCCAACTCCTCGAAGGGCTGGGGAACCATGATGGGCTTGAGCCAATCACAGCCCTCACGCAGATCGTCGTATTGGTCGCAGAAACTCTTGAGCATGCCGTAGATGATGGGGATGAAGAAGCCCTCCGCGCAGGGATTCACGGCACTCACGAGTATGCGCAGAGGGCGCGCCGCATAATCGCGGCTCCCATAGGCCGCCGCCAGCGCCTCCACAGCCGCGTCCATCAGCGGCCACCACCCTGCAGCCCGAACTCCACAGCGATGCGCGCCGCGAGTTCGGCCTTCCTGGGCTTGCCCAACGACGTGAGCGGCAGGTTCTGATCCACCACGAAGCTGCGGGGGATCTTGTAGTCCGCGAGTCGCTCGCTCAGGAAGCTCCGCAGCCCGCGTGCATCCGGGCAGCGCCCGGCCTTGGGCAGGACGTACGCTCTTGGAACGCTGCCCATCACCTTGTGGGGTATGGGCAAAACCGCTACAAGAGCCACGTCGGGGTGCGCGAGAAGCGCCATCTCGATCTCGACGGGATAGACACAGAAACCGCGGCTCAGGAACATGTCGTCATTGCGACCCATGAGATGCAGGCAACCGCGCTCGTCCAGATACGCCAAATCATCCGTGACGAAGAACCCATCCGCATCGAACGCCGCCGCAGTAGCGACCGGGTCATTGAAATATCCGCTGGTCACGGACGCACCCCTGTAGCAGATGCGCCCCACCTGGCCCGTGACGAGCGGCGCTCCATCCGCTCCCACGATGCGGCAGTCCAGGCAATCGATCGCGTGTCCAACGTTACCCGCCAGACCCACCGCGTCCTCGCCGGGCAGGGAGTAGGTGCAGAAACCGCTGGTCTCCGTCATACCCAGCGGATTGCTGCTGTGCGGCGCGATGCGCAGCAGGCGCTCGAACATCTCCTGCGAACCCGGCGCCGCGCCCACCATGGTCCAGCGCACGCTGGACAGGTCGAAACTCCGCGCGTCCATGAGCCTGAACATGAGATTCCACATTGCAGGCACACCACACAGGAAGGTGGCGCGATACCGCTGGGTGTTCTCGAGTATGCGCAGCGGGTCGAACGCATCGTTCAGGATCATGCTGCAGCCCGCCACAAGGGGCGCGATGCCCCATTCGATGCAGCCGCTCACGTGGTTGCAGGGCACCTGATGCTGCCAGACATCGCTGGGGTCGCAACCATCCGGTGCACCGAAGCCCACGGACTGCGCACGCGCGGACGCCAGCGCATTGCCCTGACTTATGACCGCACCCTTGGGACGCCCGGTGGTGCCGGAGGTGTGGATGATGAACAGCGGGTCATCCCCACGCGCCTCATCCATCCTGTCCTGCAATGCAGGGGATAAGCGCTGCCCCTTGCGGCCATCATCCAGGCAGTCGTCCCAGAACCGCATCCCGGCAACCGCCCGGTCACAGCAGACGACGGAGCCGCCTTCCAAACCACTGCCCAAGCGGACCTTATCCACCACATCCGCGTCGCAGAACGCGAAACGCGGCCCCACGTTGCCTGCGATGGCGGCGATCTCGGGCACGGTGTAATTCGTGCCCACTCCCACCAGCACCGCTCCGGTCATGGAAGCGGCGCCCAGCAGACAGAAGAACGGCACTCGAGCATGCAACGCGTACAGGATGCGGTCCCCACGCTGCAGCCCCTGCGCCAACAGCCATTCGGCCAGTCGCTGGCAGTCCATAAGCAGTTGAGCGTAGCTCACGCTACGCTCCTGGCAGATAAGCGCCCGGTGGTCCGGGCTCGTATGTGCCCAATGCTGCAGATATCGATGGAATGTGGGATACACGGCCAACTTCTACTTGTTGTCGCAGGCTCCGGGCTGCTTGCAGCCGCCGCCCGGCTTGAGCATGGAGCAACCGGCGCAACCGCCCAGACCCCTGAAGATCTCGGGCATCATGGGCGCGTCCATCTCGTCAGCCAGACGCTCGACTTCCTCGAGCATGCCGTCGTAGGCGACGCGATGCACCTTGGTGGTGACGAAACCCAGGGCGCCGGAGGCGTACTTGGCGTAGCGCAGGGCCTCCTCGCCTTCCAGCCCAACGGCTGCGTAGATCTGCTTGGGGCTGATGTCGGGCAGCTCGTCCACCTCCTGGCCCATGGCGAGCTGGATGGCCTTGTTGGCGAAGCGCTCGCCGGACTTGTCCTCACCCAGGATCTCACAGTAGCCGGAAACCACCTTGTCGTCCTTGAAGGTGAGGGTGATGCGGATGTTCCCGAAGCCGCCGGTGAACTCCTTGCCATCCTCGGCGGCGTTGGCCAGCGGGTCGGCGCGCTTGATATCGGTATCGGTCATGACTTCCTCCCAATACTCGCGGCGACCCCAGCCACGACGAACGTGACTGGGGTCGCGATGTACGTACGAAAAGGCCTACTCGAAGGGGATCTTGGCCATTTCCTCGAAGATCTGGCCCGCGGAGTCCAGATTCTTCACCAGCTCCATCTTGGAGCCCTTCTTCAGCTTGATCCTGCCGGTGACGATACCGGAGATGGCGTTGAGCTTGCCGGTGGCCAGCTTCTCCCAGGACTCACGGGTGGCGGTGACCACGTAGCCGCAGACATCGGCGTCGGCCTCGGAGGCGTTGCGGCACTCGGTGACGACGCCATTCTCGAACTTCATGGCGCACATGACGGTGGGATCGTCGGTCACCTGGAACAGGAAGTAGAAGGAGAAGTTCTCGGCATCATCGCGAAAATCCTCATCGGCGTTCAGAGCATCGGCGACTTGCTGGAAGTACTCAGCGGTGCAAAGCTTGGCAGGCATGTTTCCTCCATTCATCGAACTTGAATCACTTCGTTGTATTTCAGGGTGCTAGGCCATCTTGGCTTCGCAGTCCCTCTCACCCTTGATCATGCGGTCCACGAGCTCGCCATCATCCACGAACCACCAGTCCTTGCAGGACTCGCACACGTAGGCGGTCTCGATACCGTCGAACTCACCCATCATGGTGTCGGCATCGACCACTTCGGCGACTTCGCCGCACTTGTTGCAGATCCACTCAGCCATGACCTACCACCCCTCGATCCACGTCTTGAGCGCATAGGCCAGAACGACCTCGTAGCCGTCACCGGCCACCTTGTACTGCGCATAGATGTAGGTCTCATCGATCTTGACCTTGGCAATGAACTCCGTGGAGTCCTCATTGCGAAGGTACTGACCCGTCTCGAGCGCCGTGCCGATGGCCTGACGGACGTCGGCTTCGGTGAAGCCCTGGTCGTCCATCTTGGCCTGTGCGGCGGCGGAGAAGGTCAACGCTCCTTCAAATGCTGCCATCAGTTCCTCCTGACTTGTGACTACTCACTTCTATCGCGTCGTCCTGGCCGGGGGTCGACGCCCATCCGGCCCGGACGCGTCGACACTCTCTAGACCTGGTCCAGCAGTTCGCGGGTGCGCTTCTGGTTGGCCTTCTTGTCGGCCAGGCCGTTGGCGGGCTTGGCCTTGGCAGCGTCGAGGTTGCCGTTGAAGACCAAGTCCAGCAGATGCACGCCGGGAACATAGGGCGCCAGGGATTCGCGGCAAGCGCCGCAGATGGTCACGAAGTCGTGACCCACGAACTCATCGGCACGGGCCTTGGACTGGGTCGCTGCCCATGCGGCGTCGGTGTAGGCGATAAGCCCGCCTTGACCGCAGCAAACGGTGCGCTTGCCCTTGCGCTTGGGCTCGGTCACCGTGTAACCGGCCATCTCGGCCAGCTTGCGGGAGGCCGCCTGGACCTCCGGGAAGCTGCGGCTCTTGCAGGGATCGTGGATCATCCACTCCTCGCCGTTGCCGCTCTTGGGGAAGTTGCCCTTCTCGACCATGACCTCGTAGAGGGACACGAAGTCGATGTGGGCATCATCGCGGAAGTGCTCCATGCAATCCGGGCAGATCACCACGAGCTGGGTCGCGCCGTACTGGGCCATGGTGTCCTTCAGGCGGGCGACCACCTTCTCGTAGAACTCCACGTTACCGGACACGCGGCTGGGGGCACCGCAGCAGGTGTAGAGCAGGCCGCAATCCGGGTCGTTCTGGTTGAGCCACTTCCACGCTTCCGCGGCCATCTCGGGCGAGTAACCCGCCAGACCGCAGCCGGGGAAGAACATACGCTGGGTGTTTCCGGAAGGCGCCGGCTTGGCCAGGAAGAGCTCATCGCCGGTGTCGAACTTCTGGGTGTTCTTGACCCACTTGACGCGACCGGGCAGGGGCAGGTCCTCCGCCTGGATCTTGTCGCGCAGCTCGAGCATCATCTTGCCAAGATCCAACTTCTCCTTGCAGCTCGCGCCGCACTTGCCGCAGAGCGTGCACATGAAGGGGGTCTTCTGATCCACCACGTACTTGCCGCTCAGGTAGGAGTTGGCGAAGGTCTTGGGGTTGCCAACGTATTCCTTGGCGTAATCGCAGATCTTGACGCAGACCATGCACTCGACGCACATGTCGGCAACGAGTTGCGTGTATTCCATATCTCCCATCGTCGTCTCCTTTCCCTAGATCTCGCCGGACTGCATGATGGAAGCGGCATCATCCTTGGGCCTGTCATCACGGGCGAAATCCGTGGTTCCCACCTTGGCGTCGGCCAGTAGGGCCGCGCCCAGGGCGCCCATGATCTGGGGCTGGACGGGAACCAGGATCTCCGTCTTGAGGGTCTCCTCAAGGAAGTGCTTGATACCTATGTTCTTCGCAACGCCACCAGTGAAGGCGACGGTGTCGCGATAGCCCACGGTGCGGCCCATGATGGCCACGCGGCGGGACACGGCACGGTGGATACCGGCAACCATGTCCTCGCGTGGCGTACGGTCCGCACGCAGGGAGACCATCTCGGACTCAGCGAAGATCGTGCACGTGGAATTGATGCTCGCGGGCTTGGCGCTCTTGAGGGCCTCAGGACCCATCTCATCGATGGTGAGCTTCAGGACCTCGGCCATGACCTCCAGGAATCGACCGGTACCGGCGGCGCACTTATCGTTCATGACGAAGTCCGCAACCGTGCCGTTGGGACGAACGGAGATGACCTTGGAATCCTGGCCACCGATGTCGATGATGGTGCGCACCTGGGGGTGCATGGCATTCACGCCCTTGGCATGGCAGATGATCTCGGAGATGGCCTTGTCGGAGAACTTCACCGCACGGCGGCCGTAGCCCGTGGAGCACACGTAATCCAGGTCCGCCATCTTGATCCCGGCGACCTCGAGTGCCTTCTGGGTGACCTCGTTGGCTGCCTCTTCCACGTAATCGCCCGTGGGTTGGACGGCCCAACCGATCATGACGCCATCGCGAACGATCGCCGTCTTGGCGGTTGCCGCACCAACGTCAACGCCTGCAACTAGCATGGGACTCTCCTAGTCTTCCTTCATGGCCTGGTTGAGACGCAGGACCTCGGCGAAGGACTCGAAACGGGTACGCCACTGAGCAGGCGTGTAATTGCGGCTGTCGAATGCATCCATCTCGATGACCAGGCAGGGCAGGTCGAGGCATTCCTTGGCCATGTAGTCGCGGCCGATGCTGATGGGCAGCTCGTAGGGACGGCAGACGATGAGCATGACCAGCATGATGCCTTCCATGTTGTAGGTCTCGCAGACCCACTTGTAGGCGTAGAGGCTGGAACCCTTGAGGTCGCCCATGCCGGGGAAGCGGTAGATGATCTCGCAGTTCTGGCAGAAGGGACGATCCGGGAACTCGGTCTCGAAGTTGGTGACCTCGGGCGGGAAGGCGTCGAACCAAGCCAGCGGGACGGCGATGCCAACCTCTTCCAGAAGCTTGTACACGTGGAAGTCGGTGACGGGACGCATGCTCAGGTAGATGCGCGGAGCGCCCTTGGGCACGACACCCTGGCCGGCGCGGATGCGAGCGCGCACGTCCTTCTGGAACTGCTTCATGGCAGCGGAGGCCTCCTCGGTGTAGACGGTGCCGAGGACGTAGATCCAGAAGGAGAGGGCCATGTCGGCCTGGGAGACGGGCTGGGGATCGGCGGAAGCGATCAGGTTGGCGATGGCCATGTGCTTGGCGACCAGCAGGTTGGCCTCGATGGCGCCGTCGGTCAGATCATCCTCGCTGATGGGATAGTCGTATTGGCTGCGCAGGATGTCGTAGACATCATCGGAGGTCTTGGTGAGGAAGGCGGTGCCGTGGGGCTCGATGCGGGGCCAGGTACCCCACTGATGATCCTGGGGCATATCGGTGAAGATGATGGGATAGTCGAACTCGTCGGCCAGCAGAGCCTCGGCCTCGGGAGCCTGGTCGCAGAAGAATCCGCAGGAGACCTCGATGGTGGGCTTGGGGAAGAAGCCACGCACGAGACCGCCCTCCCAGACCTGGTACTCGGAGCAGTGGCCACGACCAGCGGTCTGACCCATGTCCTCACCGATCTCGATGAGCTCGTTGGTCTTGTCGAAGATGGTTCCCAGCACGACCTCGCTCATGAGGATGGAGGTACCGCGGGAGAAGTACTTGGTATAGCCGGCCTCCTCGTTCAGACGACGCTCGGCAACATGCATACCCTGAGAGAGGATGCCCATGGTGGGACGGCTGTACTGGATGATGACCTCTCGCTCATCACCGGCCAGAACCCAGTCGATGGTCTCCTTCATGCAGACGGCCAGCATCATGCGAACGCCCTTGAGGGAGGTGTCGTACTGCTGGCTGAAGTGATCCATCACGTGAGCCATATCGGCCTCGGTGCGGATCTCGATGCGATCGAGGAACTTCTCGATGCGCTCCTTGTTCTCGGCCTGCCACGCCTCGTCCAGGCCGCACTGTTCGAATAGATCCTTGTAATCGACGCTCACTGTAATCTCCTTTTCGAATCGAAGGTTGCCATGACCTGGACTCTAGATGATGCTATCGGCGGCACCCTACTCCATGAGCTCGATGAAGGTCTCGATGCGGGTACGCATGGTGCCCAGCTCGGCAGCGGTGTAGTCGGTCTCGATCTTCACGAAGGACTGGCCAGCAGCCTTGAACTTCTTGGCGAAGGCCCATGCCTGCAGGTCCGGACCATCGCGGTAGATGGTCTCGTACCAGATGACGCCGTCGACGTCGAAGTCCTTGGCGAACTTCTCCAGAGGCTCGAAGCTGCCAGCCCACGGACGATCCCAAGCGGCCTTGATGCGTCGGGTGAAGTAGCAGTCAACCAGGGCTTCCATCAGATCG
>JAFRFV010000206.1 GCA_017434185.1 Coriobacteriales bacterium | reverse complement strand
GCATAGGCGCAGGGGCTTCGCGATCATACGGCGCACCGCATCAAGCGTGTGCTCCCATTCCGCCAGCACCACGTGTTCGCTGGGCTTGTGCTCGTCGTAGTAGCCCACGCTCAGGTTGGCGCCGCAGACCTCGGAGCAGAGCACGATGATGTCGGTGCGGCCCTTATCCCCAGCGGCGGTGAAACCGGTCGCGCTTTCGATGAAACTCGTGAATTCGCTGCTCACAGGTAACGTGTAGGTCTTGTAGTCGCCCGCGTTGCGGCGGTCCAGCTGCAGGATGAAGCTGTGTTGCTGCAGCAGAGCGAACAGCTCCGGGTCGTTCTGCGCCAGGAAGTGTGCACCCAGCTGGCCGTGCTCCTCGCCATCAAGGATCAGCAACGAATGGCCGCTCTTGCGCAACGCCCACAGGATGGCGCAACCGCAGCGGTCGTCGGCGCCGATGCTGCAGTCCGGGTTCGTGCCGCGGAAGACGCCGTCCTGGAATACCACGCTGTTGGAGAACTCGGCGCCCTCCTGCCATACCGCGTCGAAGATGGTGTCCGCATGGGCGGCGAGCACGCAGCGGTCCTCGCGCGTACCGGGCACGAACAGGTACCCCTGCTTGCCCTCGCCGTGTGCTTCGATCGCGCCGGGCAGCGTGCGGAACAGCTTGAAGACGGCGTCGCTGCTGCCGATGGGCATCTTGAGGAACTGCCCCAGGATCCACTGACCCTCGGTGATGGGCTCGACGGGCTCCCACACCTCGCCGCGGATCTCGTACAGCTTCTGCATCATCTGTTCGTATTCGCAGTACAGGGCGTTGAGCGGCACCGTGGTCGTGAGCAACGTGGCCTCGCGACGCTGGTGGATGTGTTCGCGGAAGAACTTGCGGTACTGGCGGATGAGCATGCCGCCGCTCATGCTGCTCACGACCTCCAGGTCGTAGGCGTTGCGGTTGATGCCCACGGCGAAGCGCTCCAGGTCGGCCAGGTAGTCGCGGATGATGAGGCGGCGCTTGGTGGCATCGTCACCAACGTCGGCCATCCTGCTCTCGAAGTCCTGATGGTCGCGGCGCAGGCTCGAGAAGTCCGTGAGCGTGGCGCGGATGTTCTCCTGCTTCGTCTGCTCGATGGTCGCTTTCCTGTTCTCCAGTTCCGTGATCACGAACACGATGATGGCCACAGCCAGACTGAGGATGCTGATGATGAGATTGATGTCCATGCGGCTCCGCTCCCTCGCTACGTACGGAAGTACGCACGTATGATAGCAGAACGCGGCGGTCTAATCGTCTGCTTCGGCGCGGGGGAACTCGCGCAGCTCCACGCTGGGATGCGCATCGGCGAACTCCAGCTGGAACCTGTCCCATCCCAAGCTTTCCGCGCGACCGGACTCGCAGACCTCCCGTGCCGCTTGGACAAGCGCCTTGCCATCGGTCTCGTTCCAGAACGAGAGGCCGGCGAGCTTCCGTGAGCCCTTCTCGTTCCTGTTCCCCCAGATGGTGGAACGATAGTAGATCTTCCTCACTAGGCTGGGGCAGGGAAGCAGCAGGTCAGCGCGGGCGACCAGCGCACAGGACATGAAGCCGCTGTCCATGGCGATGGCCTCCAGCGGGCAGTGGTCGTCATCGAAGTCGATGAAGCGGATCATGGGGTACTTATCCACAAGACAATCCAACTTGTGGCCGTTCTTGACCCGGTGGCGCACGATCCTGATCTCGCGGATCTTGGAGTCCACACACGCGTCGATGAGATGGTCGATCGAACGCTTGCCGTCGATCATCTGCAGTGCACCTCGCACCGACTTGGGATCGGTTGCCAGAATGAGCGCGCGCACTGCGCGACACGGTCTGAGCAGCTCGATGGCGAAGTCGGTGGCGAAGCCGTCCTTCACGAGCCCCACCGCCTCCAGCTCGCGCACGACTTTGTTGACGGTGCCAAGCGAGAAACCGGAGACGCGCGCCAATTCGCGCTGGGTGAATGGGGCGTCGGCGAACAGGATGAGTTCCAGCAGCTGGAACTGCTTGCGGCTCAGGCTATCGAGGGAGAAATCAGCAGCGAAATCCGCACCGGGCAAGGGAACTTGGTCGGCTTGATTGTGAGGCTCCAATTGCTTCACCTGTGATTGGACTCGGTGTGTCTGCGAATACGACGATACAAGAATACCATGCCCACCCCGTTGAACGTGAACCATGCGGGGACAATGCTACGAACGGGTGTCATTGTTCGACTTCTGGGGTCTCTGGTGCTGCGGTTCTGCTAGCATATCCCGCGCATCTTGACTGGCGTCGAAGTCAAGCGAAAGGAGGTCGCCATGTTCGAGATCGAGGGAAAGTTCAACACCGCCATCTGCTATGCCAGTGTGGTCGAGGACACAGCCGTGGAGCAGAT
>JAFRFV010000205.1 GCA_017434185.1 Coriobacteriales bacterium | reverse complement strand
GGTTGCCGTCAACCTGCTCAAGAACAGCATGGACGTGGAATACGACGGCGAAGCCGCCACGATCGACGCCATCCGCAGCGCCGTCGACAAGGCGGGCTACGGCGCCATCCCCCGCCAGCAGGGCGCGGCGGATGCAAGCGCCGCACAGACCGCGGGAGCGCCGGGCTCATCCCCTGCCAAGGCGGTCAATGTCGCGGCTCAGGAAGCGCGCAAGGTGCGCATACGCCTGATCGTGAGCTTCATCTTCGCCATCCCCCTCTTCTATCTGGACATGGGGCACATGTGGGGCTGGCCGCTGCCGGCGTGCTTCCACGGCGCCCAGAACGCCATGACTCTGGGGCTCACGCAGTTGCTGCTGGTGATTCCCATCGTGGTGGTGAACTTCAAGTTCTTCCGCAATGGTTTCAAGGGACTCGTGTATGGCGCGCCCAACATGGACACGCTGGTTGCCCTGGGCGCTACGGCTTCGCTCATCTACAGCATCGCGCAGCTCTACCACACGGGCATCGCGCTGGGCGCCGGCGATCTACAGACCGCACACGCTGCGGCGATGGACCTGTACTTCGAGGGCGCGGGCATGATTCTCACCCTCATCACGCTGGGCAAGTACTTCGAGGCGCGCTCCAAGGGCCGCACCACGGACGCCATCACAGCTCTCATGGACCTCGCTCCCAAGACGGCGACCCTGCTTTCCGACGACGGCGCGGAAGTGGAGGTACCGGTCGAGCGCGTGCAGCCTGGAGACATCCTGGTGGTGCGCGCGGGCCAGGGCGTGCCGGTCGACGGCGTCGTGGTGGATGGCGCGGGCGTGGTGGACGAATCCGCGCTCACCGGCGAGAGCATTCCTGTGGATAAGCCCATGGGCTCCCAGGTCACCGGCGCCACTGTGAACACCGCGGGATACTTCAAGATGCGCGCCACCCGCGTGGGTGACGACACGGCGCTCGCGCACATCATCCGCTTGGTCGACGACGCCACCAGCAGCAAGGCGCCCATCCAGCGCCTGGCGGACCGCATCAGCGCGGTCTTCGTGCCCGTGGTCATAGGCATCGCCGTACTCGTGTTCGTGATCTGGCTCGTGGCTTCGGGCATGGATGTGTCCAAGGCCATCGTGCACGGCATCTCGGTGCTGGTCATAAGCTGTCCCTGCGCGCTGGGCCTGGCAACTCCCACCGCCATCATGGTGGGCACGGGCCGCGGCGCCAAGCAGGGCATCCTCATCAAGAGCGCGGAGGCGCTCGAGAACGCCTACGATATCGCTACCGTGGTATTGGATAAGACCGGCACCATCACCAAGGGCGAACCCGAGGTGACCGATGTCGTTCCCGCCGCCGGTGTGGAGGCAGGCGACCTGCTCATGCTGGCCTTTGGCCTGGAGAAGCGCAGCGAGCATCCGCTGGCGAAAGCGATCTGCAGCTATGCGGAGGCCAACGACAGCGACCAACTTCCCGTGAAGGACTTCACGCAGATTCCCGGCCGAGGTCTGGCGGGTGTGACCGAAGGAGCCCGCGCGCTGGGCGGTAATGCCGAGCTCATGGCCGATGAGGGTATCGAACTGGCTGACCTCACAGCAGCCGCCCAACAGCTCGCGCAGGAGGGCAAGACACCGCTCTTCTTCGCGTGGGACGGACAGCCGCTGGGCATCATCGCCGTTGCCGACCAGGTCAAACCCAGCAGCGCAGCGGCCATCCGCGAACTTGCGGCTATGGGCGTGCGCACCGTCATGCTCACCGGCGACAACGAGCGCACCGCGCACGCCATCCAGAAGCAGGTTGGTGTGGACCAGGTGGTTGCGGGCGTGCTGCCCGATGGGAAGGATGCCCAGATACAGCTGCTCGCCCGCGACGGCAAGGTGGCCATGGTGGGCGACGGTGTGAACGACGCTCCGGCGTTGGCCCGCGCGGACGTGGGTATCGCCATCGGCGCCGGCACGGATGTGGCCATCGAAAGCGCCGACATGGTGTTGGTGCGCAGCGACCTCATGGACGTGGCCGCGGGCATCCAGCTCTCCAAGGCCACCATGCGCAACATCAAGCAGAACCTGTTCTGGGCGCTGTTCTACAACGTCATCTGCATCCCCGTGGCAGCTGGCGCGCTCACGCCACTGGGCATCACGCTCACTCCTGACATCGCTGCCGCCGCCATGAGCATGAGCAGCATCTTCGTGGTGAGCAACGCATTGCGCCTGCGCGCCTGGAAACCAAAGTGGACCCACACCCCCGCAAGGGGCACGGAATAGATGTGAAGGAAAGCAAAGACCTCGAGAAAGGAAGAACGATGGGTCTGTTCAGCAAGAAGGAAACCGTTGATCTGGATGTTCAGGGTATGCACTGCCCCAAGTGCGTCGCGCGCGTGACCGCCGCCCTGGAGGGCGTCGAGGGCGTGACCAAGGCCAAGGTAAGCTTGGAGAACAACTCCGCCAAGGTGGAAGGCCACGGTTTCGACACCCAGGCGCTCATCGACGCGGTCACGGAGACCGGTTTCGAAGCCAAGCTCGCCCAGTAAACGCTCGAAGGAGCGTCCCTAACTGCGGATTCCGCAGGGAAGAACCGTCCCTGGCTGCGGTTCGCACAAGAAAGAGGAAGGGGTCCCTTTCAGGACCCCTTCCGTGCTGTTGTGGGTTTATGGTCACTCAGTGCTTAGTGCTGGCGGGAACGCCTCACACCAAGGCCAACCAGAGCCGCGCCGGAAACCAGGAGCAGCGCTGCGAACGGAACGATCGGAGCGGTGTCGCCGGTCTTGGGCGTCTCCTCCTTCTCGTACTTGTTCGTGAACACGACGTTGCCGTTGCCACCCTCATAGGTCTCGGTCTTCACGAGCTTGACCTGGTTGCTACCATCAGCGACCTCTTCGATCACGACGGTGAGCGTGTACACCGTGGTGTCGTAGGTGTAGCCCTCGGTGCTGCCAGCGACCTCGGTGATCTCGTAGACATAGGTGCCAGCGGTGTCGTACCAGGTCTGGCCGAACTCGCTGCTACCAGTGCCGGTGATAGTGATGGTCTTGACGCCATCGGAGGAACCATCAGGCATGGGCGCACCATCGGTCTTGGCCGTCATCTTGAAGGTGAAGGTCTCATCCGACGGAGGATTGCCCGTCACGATCTTCTGAACCGGCGGGTCGATATCGATGGGCTCGGGCTTGGCCGTGTGGATGTTCTTGATGTTGTAGCCACTGGTGGCATCGCCAGTGATCTCAGCCGTGTAGTCAGCGGGAACCGGATCCTCCTCGACGGTGTAGCTGATGGGATTGCCCTTCGGCTTGTTCTTATCAAGATTGATCCACTCGTAGGCCCACTCGTTCTCCTCGCTCAAGGTCACCGTGTCGATGACATCATTGTCGGCGATCAGGTTCACGGTAACGGAATCAGGACGGATCTTGTCGCGATCATCGGCGTCGTCCCATTCCTTCTTCACGCTGATGCTGGTCGTCTCGGGAGTATGGCTGTTGGTTACCTCGAAGCCGTCAGTCTGGTCGCCGGTGATGCCAACCAGCGTGTACTCATCGGGAACCGGATCCTCCTCGATGCTGTAGACGATGGCCTCGCCAACCTTGCCGGTCCTGTTCTTGGGCAGGCCGACGATGCTGCCGATCCAGTTGCCGTTACCATCATCGGTGACGGCGATGGTCTTGCCGGTGTCATCACCATCAGCAAGCACCTTCACGGTGACGCTGGAGGGACGATAGCCATCCTGGTCTTCGGCATCCTGCCAGATCTTGGTCACGCTGAAGCCGGTGCGGTCGATCTCGTGGACGTTGGTCACCAGGTAGCCAGCGGCGATGTTCTCGCCAGTGGCATCGGGATCATCATCGATGGAGGGTTCACCCGTCTGCTCGTTGTAGTGATCGACCGCATCTTCCTTGACGGTGTACTCGATCTCCTGACCAACGGGCTTGTTCTTATCCAGATCCTCGAAGGAACCCTTCCATCCGTTGTCTTCGTTGAGCACAACGCTCTTGCCGGTATCCTCACCGTCGGCATACAGGTGGATGGTGACGCTGCCGGGACGATAACCGTCCTGGTTGTTCTCATCCTCCCAGATCTTCTCAACGGTGACGATGACCTTCTTGGTGTTGTACGAATTGGTGAGCGTGGTGACGGTGCCATCGAGCTCGGAGTTGCTCAGATAGTAGCCCTCGGGCAGACCGTCCGCGTCCTCGGTCCAGGTGTAGTCGATCAGCGTGCCGCCGTCGTACATGGGCAGATTATCGACGGTGGCCTCCCAGTTGTTGTCCTCGCTCAGGGTGACGGTGTCACCGGCGGGAGACAGGGTCACACTCAGGCTGGTGGGACGAATACCGTCCTGGTTGCCTGAATCGTCCCAGACCTTCTTGACGGTAGCGGAGGTGGTCTTGGGGACGTAGCTGTTAGTGAGCGTGGTGAGACCGTTCTCGGTCACGCTGCTGTCCTGGCTGTAACCCTCGGGCAAAGCGGACGTATCCTCAGTCCACTCGTACTCGATCAGCGTGCCGCCGTCCTTGTACTTGGGCAGGCCGGTCTTCTTGCCTTCCCAGTTGTTGCTCTCGTTCAGGGTGATCGTGGTGCTGTCGGCATCGTTCAGGGTCACGACGAGCTCGGTGGGACGTGCGCCATCCTGGTTGTCGGCGTCATCCCAGACCTTCTTGACGCTGGCCTCGGTCTCCTCGGGCGTGTAGCTGTTGGTGAACGTGGTGATGGTGCCATCAACGCTGGTGTCGGACAGGGTGTAGCCCGCAGGCAGGCCGCTCTGATCCTCGGTCCAGCTGTAGGTGATAAGCGCACCGCTGGCGTACTTGGGCAGGCCGACGATGGTCTGCTCCCAGCCGTTGGATTCGTCCAGAGTGACCTCGGCGCCGTTGCTCAGGGTCACCTTGAGGGTCTCAGGACGCTTGCCATCCTGGTTGTTGCTATCATCCCAGACCTTCTTGACGGTGGCTCCGGTGGTCTCGGGCGTGTACTTGTTGGTGATGATATAGGGATCATCAGTGGTGCCAGTACCGGTGATCTCGGGCTCATCGTAACCCTCGGGAACCGGATTCTCCTCAACGGCGTAGACAATCTCAACGCCACCGGAGTACTTCTCCAGGTTGGTCCAAGTGTAAGCCCAGCTGTTACCAGCGTTCAGCGTTGCATCGCCAGCAGCGTCGCCGTTGGCCTTGAGGATGACATGGACTTCATCGGGACGCTTGCCGTCCTGGTTACCGTTGTCATCCCACTCCTTGGTCACCTTCACGCTGGTCTTCTCGATCTCGTGGCTGTTGGTCAGCGTGGTGATGGTGCCGTCCACACTGGTGTCGGTCAGGGTGTAGCCCTCGGGCAGGTCGCCTTCGGTCCAGGTGTACTCGATCTCGACGCCGTCAGCGTACTTGGGAAGGTTCTCGACCTTGGCGGTCCAGCTGTTGGACTCGTCCAGGGTGACCTCGGTGCCGTTGGACAGGGTCACCTTCAGGGTCTCGGGACGCTTGCCATCCTGGTCGTTGGCGTCGTCCCAGACCTTCTTGACGGTGGCCTCAGTGGTCTCGGGGGTGTGGCTGTTGGTGATGGTGCCATGGTCTTCGGCGGGGCTACCGGTGGTGGTGTAACCATCGATCGAGGTCTCCTCCACCGTGTAGGTGATCTCCTGGCCGTTGGCATAGCGGTCGAGGTCACTCCACTTCACGATGTACTTGTTCGAGTCAGTGGAATCGACTTCGACGGTGAGCTTATCAGCATTGGCGGACGTGACATCGGTGCCATTGGCCTTGAGCACCAGCTTGGCCTTGAATTCCTCAGCCGAGAGACGCTTGCCGTCTTGGTTGTTGGAGTCATCCCAAACCTTGGTGATCTCGATGGCCGCACGGTCGTACTTGTTGGTGTAGGTCACCGTGTAGTCGGTGTTGGTGAGCTCGATGGTACCCGTGGTGGTCTGTGCGCCGGAGAAGTTCGGATCCGCATCACTGTTGGCAACCGGGACCACATTGCCGTTGTCATCCCAGGTCTTCGCACTGAGCACGGAGCTGACGAACGCATAGTTGGCAGGCAGCGTGCCCTCGGTGAAGGTGTAGGTGGAGTCAGTGGGCAGATTGATGAAGCGCAGGTTGTCTCCCGCCTTCAGGTTGACGACGATATCCGAGCCGCTCGGTGCATAGTAGTAACCGGTCCACTCTCCGGTCTCACTGTCGTATTCCTTATCAGCACCGGAAACAACAGCGTCAACATAGCCGCCATTCCAGATGGAGAACCACAGCCAGTAATCGGAGTTGAGGTTGCTGGCGCTTCCCTCACTCGCCTTAGAGTCGACGACATTGAGCGTGAACTGGAACGTCTGATTGGGATCAGCATCCTCGCCGTCAACGACCTTGGTCAGGTTGAGGCGGGCACGACGATGGTTGGTGGCCGTCAGGGCGGCAGCTCCGGTGCTGCCAACATAGTACGTAGCACCATCGATTTCGTAGGTGGTCACACCAGACGGAGCCGGGTGCTTCGCATCAACCTTGACGAGCATGGTGATGACGTTATCGACGAGCATCGGGCGCACGGTGGGAACGTCAATCTCCCAGTAGTATCCCAGATCCGAAGGCTCTACGAAGGTGAAGTCGTGGCCGTTTTCCAGAACCTCGTACTTATTGCCAGCGCTGTCAGTGGATGTTCCGTTGTCTGCATGACGCAGGATACCGATGGAGATGTAGACGCTGTCGGTCCACACGGGATTACCTTGGGCATCCGGATTACCGAGCGTCATCGTGTATGTGGGTTCATCGTCACGCGTCACCGAAAGGGTGATGGGCTCGGCCTGCCTGCCGTCCATCGCGTTCTCCCACTCCTTGGAGACCGCCAACTGCTCGACGGCAGCCGTGCTCACGGGATCGGGGTTGTCATACGTGCCACTGCCGGACTGGCCCGTGCGGGTGTCGACGTAGCTGATGGTGGCGGTTGTGTTGGTCTTGAGCTTACCGTCGCTATCGAGGTATTGCCTTACTTCAGCGGGAAGGCTGTTATATGAGCTGGGATCGTTCTTGATATCCGCGATGTAGTCGAGCGTGGTCTGGCTGGGCCAGCAATCGAAGGTGACGGTGTATTTCACGTCGTTCTCGAGAACACCATCGATGTTCCACTTGACGGCATCGTTCTCGAATGTGGCGGCGGGGGCGTCCGCCCAAGTCTCACCGAGGCCGCCATTGGCGGTATGGTCATACTTCTCGGCGCCATCCTCGAGGCCGCCGGAACGGTAGTACTTGTAGGAAGTCGTATCCACCGTGAGGAGGTTGATGGGGCCGGAGGAGGTTTGGACGTTGCTGGTAGTACCGTCGGTGATGGCGACGTTGCCGATACCGGCCATCTCGATATCCTCGAGGATCGCAGCGAACGCTGCGTTGAGCTCGGCGGAATCGCTGGCGGAATAATTGTTGTCCGCAGGAGCGCCGGCAGCGCTGGTGAGGTTGGTCATGTAGGTCGCACCAGCGTTCCCACCATAGGCGAAGATGGTGTAGAAGCGACTGGTACCGACCTTGTTGGCGAGTGTGGCGGCGTCATCGGTGGCCTGGGTGTAGGAGCGCTCCATGTTGGGCTCGGACTCACCACCGGTACCGTAGACACCGTAACCCTGGTTCCAGTTACCATACCCACCATCGGACGAATGGAACGTAGGCGCACCGTCCGAGAAGAAGATGACATAGGTGGGGTCGTTATCGCCGAAACTGATCCCGTTGGCCTGCTGGAGAGCGGCTTCCCAGTTGGTGCCACCGCCTTGAGTGAGAGCGTTGACACCACTCGTGAAGGTGGACGAACTGGTAGTGGGATTCACATCGGTCCTTGCGGTGGTGGAGAATGACACCAACGCCATCTGGACGGTGTCGCTGGGATTACCGTCCTTGCCGTTGTAGCTCAGGAGCGTGTCACCAAGCGCATCCACCTCCGCTTGGGTTGCCTGGAGACGTGTCGCAGTGTCGTCGTAGTAGTAACGCTGCCCGGTGTACTGGACCCATTGGCCTCCAGACTGATACCAGAAGGTGCGGTTACCAGATGTGCCCCCGCGCGTCAACGCCACGTATTCGCCGTCAACGAGACCATAGAGGTTGTTACCTGTACTGTCCGTAGGACGATAGCCACCGGTTCCAGATTGTGAATCCATCGATCCGGAGCGGTCGACGATCACGATGACATTGACCTTCTGAACCTGCTTCTCCGAATCACCTGTGACACTGAGCGAGATGGTATACGAACCATCTCCGTTGTCGATCAGGTTCTTCTTGTAGTCCGGCGGATCGCCTGCGGCACCGAACGCGGTGAATGGCATCACCGCCAAGCCCGCGACCGCGAGCACGAATGCTATCAGTGCTCCGAACAATCTACGTTTTCTTCCCATAGGTACCCCCTTTGCGTCTCCTTGGGCCCAGCTACCCGAAACAGGAGACAATACGACTAGAGTCTAATCGGAGATATTCTACTTTGTTTCCATTTTGACTACAACCTGTCATGTTGAAAGTGACGGGATTAGCGGCCCACAGGATGCAATAATTACACGAACGGTAAATATTTCCCTGTTCGAAGCAGCGCAAACAGGGACGGTTCCGGTTTGCGCGAAAGAGGACCGTCCCCGTTCGCGTGAAAGGGGACGCCTGTTTCCCGAAATATTGCATCGTCGCAGATGAACCGGGCGTATCCATAGGTCGATCCTGCACTTCCCACGCCTGTCAGGACAGCGGATTCACTTCCCACGGTGCTTCTGCTTGCGCTTCTCCTGGCGGAGCTCGAAGCGACGCTCCTGCTCTTGTTCGCGCTTCTCACGCGCGGCGGACTTGCGGTTCTCCGCCGCCGCCTCGCGCTCTTGCGAGAGTGCCTGCTGTGCCTTGGTGGAAGGTCCGCGCTGCTCGAGCTCCTTCGCTATCTCACGCTGACGTCGCTTGGGATTTGAAGCGGACTTGGGCATCGCGTCGTCCACGACCGTTTCACTGAAGCGTAGGTGTCGCCATCGCGCGCATATGAACTGTGCAATCTGTTCATCGGAAGGCTCAGCTCCAAAGACGACTCGGCACGCACTGAGCTGCCCGTCCTCGCTGCGCTCGATGACCCCCACCCAGAATTGGCCGTCGTGATAGACGGTCAGGGTGGAGGATGCCCTGATTCCTTGCATGGTGATCCTCCTTGTATGGAATCATACCATGCGGGCGAAATCATGCGTACAGTGATATACTCCACACAACGCGCGATGCATGGGGCACCGCACGACGATCATCCAAGGGGATGTCTTTTTGGTCCTTGCTCTGTAGTGGACGTTAATGGAAGAGGCACGCAAGAGGCGCCGACAGGGTGCCGTTTTCTTCGTGCCCGAACACACCCACACAGGAGGACAAGAGATGCATTTCCCCAAGACGAACGCCTTCCCCCGTTCCATCATGCTCGCCAAGAGCATGGGCCCCAACCCCCTCAAGATCTGCGAGGAGCTGCTTGACAGCGCCAACATCCCTGCCGGCTCCGTCGTGCTCGACCTTGGCAGCGGCACCGGTCTCACAAGCGCTTTCATGGTGCGCGAATACGGCTTCAATGTGTACGCCGCCGATCTGTGGAGCAACCCGAGTGACAACATGCGTTTCTTCGAGAGCCTGGGTCTGGACAATCACCGCATCGTGCCTTTGAAGGCGGATGCGACCGCACTCCCCTTCGCGAGCGACTTCTTCGATGCCATCGTGAGCATCGATTCCTACAGCTATTTCGGGCGTGATCCCAGATTCCTGGGCGACCGTCTGCTGCCGCTGGTCAAGCGCGGAGGCGAATTGCTGTTCGCCATCCCGGGCATGAAGCGTGACTGTCACGACGACCTTCCCGCCTGCCTTCTCGCGTCATGGACGCCCGAGCAGCTCGACTACATGCACGACGCTGCCTGGTGGGAGGCGCTTATCCGCAAAACGCAGGGCGTCACGATCGTTGCAATCGACGAGATGGAATGCACGCCTGAAGCATGGGCGGATTGGCTCGAGTGCGACAACGACTACGCACGCAATGACCGTGCCGCCATCGAAGCCGGGGCTCTCGAGTACCTGAACACCATCGCCGTGCATCTGCGACGCCTTTGACCTGCGCATATCACTGCTTGGTGCTCTATTATCCTCGTGCGCTTGAAACACTGAATGGAAGGTGATAACGTGACATCATCAGTGGTAGGCATACAGCCGCCTATCCTCGCCTCACGTCAGAACGGAGTAGTCATGGAACACGGACGTAAGCGCCTCCTCCGCTGCGCCTTCGCAGCACTCCTGGGCTTCGCGCTGCTGGCACTCGCCCCCATCGCCCTCGCGGCGGAATCCACTGGTCTCTCGAAGTCCAAGACCTCAAGCGAGTACGAGCTCTCACCCAGCCTCGATACCACAACGATCACGCTCTCGCTACCCAGCGAGGAGTACCTCGACACATTCGATGTCGTCTTCGTTGTCGACAGCTCCAATGAGTCGGAACTCCTTGAGGCTGAAGCCTGCGAGCTCATGGATGCTCTGCTGGCCGAGGATCTGAACGTCAACATCGGCGTCATCAAGTTCAAGGGTTTGCCCCAAGACACGATCTACGCGGTGAGCGACAAGGAGTACTCCGGGTTGACCCCGCTCAATGACGAGACACGCTCCTTCATCGAAGAGGCCATCGCGTTCAACCCCGACACCGACCCTCGCAGCACCACTGGAAACGGTACCAACATCCACAGCGCGCTGCTGTTGGCCGAAGAATGGCTCGACGCAAGTGACACCCCCAACGATCACAAGTACGTCCTGCAGTTCACCGACGGCCGTGCCTACATCTTCGATGACGGCGACGGCAACCCCACGGCGATCTACGCCCAGTATCATCGCAACGGTATCACGACCAACAGGCTCATGTACGACGGCTCTCCTGCTATTTCGAGCAATTACGAGGCGGATAAGTACCACAAGACCATCGGAACGGGCAGTTACTTCTTCAAGGATTCGCAACTGGCGGATATGTTCGACGACAAGGTCGTGAAGTTCGGCACGAGTGACACCCATTCCGCAAGTGACTTCCAGTTGCTCTATGACTCCCCCAACCCCGAGCTCACCAGCACCAGCCCCTATGAGACCAGCTGCTACTACGTGGGTAGCGGCACCAGCAAGAACAACAAGCTGGGCGATGGGGTGGAAACGTCCAAACCCGGTGAATGGAGCACCTATTTCAAGAGTGGCGCTTCCCTCTTTGGAACGTATTACAGCCCCACCGGCGTCTCCGACAACGAACCGTATCTGCAGCTGAGCCCGCTCATGATCGACGACAACGGTGACTACACCGGCGAGCTCAACGACGATTACTGGATGTTCCATGTGAGTTCCGAGGAGAAGGCGCTCTATCTTGCCGCCCACACTTGGACGGACCTTGGGAGTAAGTACCATGCCCTGGCGGTCATCAACGATCGCGGCTACAACGCCGGCCTCGAGACCTGCGCCGACTATCTCAAGTGGCTGCCTGAGAACAGCGAACTCTCCGCTGCCGTCAAGGACAGCGCCGCTCTGGCGGCACTCTTCGATGAACTCGAGAACCAGCTGGTCTACGCAGTCGGCAAAGCCATTGTGGTCGATGAGATCCCCAGCTACCTCGACCTGGTGGAGGATGCCTACGATGGCATCCCCTTCCAGCTGACCGTGAGTGGCCAGGCTCAGAATGTGGCTCTGATCTCCGAAAACGATTGGGGTTTCGGCCCCAATGATGGCGGCGGAAACTACCCCTACGAGGTCAGGTGGTCCCCGGATTCCCGTGAATTCACACTCTACATCAACGTACCCGTCGAGAACGCCAATGCGGTCGTCTTGAAGTACGACCTGAAGTGGAACGGCACCGGCACCGAAGATGTCGATGTGGATACCAACGCTTCGACCACCATCGAATACTGGGCCAGCAACAAGCTGGACGGCCCATCCAAGACCGAGGATTACACCTCGCCCGTGGTCATCTACCACTCCCCCGTTCCCTGCAAGGTGACCTACGACCCCAACGGCGGTCTGATCAACGGCAGTCCTGACAACTACATCGTCGACACCTTCGTGGGCGAGGAGATCACCATCATCGCCGCGCCTACGCGCGAGGGTTACATCTTCAAGTACTGGGAGGGCTCCGAGTACTATCCCGGTGATACGTACACGGTTCCCGGAGATCACACCTTCGTCGCCCAGTGGGAGAAGGACCCCACTCCCAAGACCGGCGATGACGCACGTGGCACCATGCTCGCACTCGCTGCCATGACGCTCGGCTCGATCTGCATCGCGGGCGCCGCCCTCACGCTCAAGCGCAGGGCCAGCAGGAGCTAACGCTTCCTTCGATACTCGTTCCAACGCCCGCCACTTCTTCGATGTGGCGGGCGTTTTCTTTCCCAAGGGGAATCATACGTTCGAGCACAGAATGAGCTGGCAGCGCAGCGATTGATGCGCTGAACGGCACGAACAGCATGTCATCTCCGTGTTGTTGTTCAAATTCTATTGACAGTCGCGGCTATTTGAACATATCTTTTGTTCAAATGCACGCATATTGTTGAAAGAATTGAACAAAGAGAATGAATGAGAATCAGTTCGATGTCCTGCATTGTCTTCTCCGTCACGGAGGTCTGAACCAACGCCGGATCGCAGAGCGCTGCAACATCTCACTCGGATCAGTCAACCAAGCTCTGCGCAGCCTGCGCGATCAAGGACTCGTGCAGGAGGATGGCACGGTGACCCCCAAGGGTGTATGCGCGTTGGAGCCCTATAGGGTGCGGAACGCGGTCATCATGGCCGCCGGTCTCTCGTCGCGTGTCGCCCCCATCTCATATGAGCGCCCCAAAGGTGTGCTCAAAGTGCGTGGTGAAGTGCTTATCGAACGCCAGATCCGTCAGCTCCAAGAGGCGGGAATCCACGATATCACCGTCGTCGTGGGATACCGCAAAGAGGAGTTCTTCTATCTGGAGGATGCGCTTGGCGTCAAGATCGTGATGAACGACGACTACGCGAGCAGGAACAACAACTCGACCATCAAGAAGGTCGAGGACATCCTGGGCAACACCTATGTGTGCTCGTCGGACAACTACTTCATGGAGAACCCGTTCAGCGACTACGTCTACGACGCCTACTACGCCTCCGTCTTCCAGGAGGGCCCCACCGATGAGCTCTGCTTCACGACCAGAGGCCGGAACGAGACGATCGTGGGCGCTGAGTACGGCGGAGCGGATGCTTGGATCGCCTTGGGTCACACCTACTGGGATAAGCCCTTCGCATCCCGTTTCTGCGAGTTGCTCGACAGCATCTACGACAATGCGGCCACCGCGGGCAAGCTGTGGGAGGACATCTGGATCGAGCACTTGGACGAACTCCCCATGCGTATACGCAAGTATCCCGCGGATGTGATCTGGGAGTTCGACTCGCTCGACGAGCTTCGTTCGTTCGATCCCTACTTCATCGAGAACGTCGACTCGAGCATCTTGGACAACATATGCGCGGTCCTTGATTGCAGGCGCGAGGATATCAGCCATTTCGTGCCGGTGAAGCAGGGTCTCACCAATCTGTCCGTGCGTTTCCAGGTGGGTGGCGTCTCCTACGTGTACCGCCACCCGGGCGTTGGCACCGAGAAGATCATCAGCCGCGAGAGTGAGGCGTTCTCGCAGGGGGTCGCCAAGGAGCTGGGGATCGACCGCACCTTCGTGTACGAGGACGCAACAACCGGTTGGAAGATCTCGCGTTTCATCGAAGGCTGCGTCCCCTTCGACTATCACAACAAGGAACATGTCGCCGCCGCGATGGAGATCGCCCGCAAGTTGCACACGTCGGGTGTGACCTCGCCTTGGACCTTCGACGTGTACCACAACACCACCGAGATCATCGACCTGCTGGGTAAGGTGGTTTTTGGGGATTTCGAACTGCTTCTGGCTCGCGCTACCCGCTTGAACGACTTCGTACGGGCTGATGCGGTGGCGCCCGTGCTGTGTCACAACGATTTCTACGAGCCCAACTTCCTTGTACATGAGCGGGGAATCGACCTGATCGACTGGGAGTATTCCGCGATGTCGGACTACGCGAGTGACTTGGGCACCTTCGTGTGCTGCTCGGATTACGACATCCCACAGACGGAGCGGGTGATAGCCGAATACTTCCAGCACGAACCCACGCGTGAGGAGCTCCGCCATTGCATGGCATATGTCGCGCTGTGCGCGTTCTATTGGTTCGTGTGGGCACTCTACAAGGACAAGACCGGCCACCCAGTGGGTGAATGGCTGCATCTGTGGTACCGCGCAGCGAAGAGTTTTGGCGCGTACGCATTGGAACTGTATGAAGGATAAGCGAGGAGAGGACGGAGATGGCAAAGGAAAACGATTTCGACAAAGAGTTGAATGCGGAGGTGACCAAGCGCCTCGCCATGATGCAGGAGCCGGACTATGAGTTCCCTGCCCGTATGCCCAAGAAGGACTTCATCATCGCCGGCATCATCATGGCCATCTGCTTCATCATCACCGAAGTCGCCACGCTCACCGCGGGAGGGATGTAGTCATGGGAAAGCATGATGACTTCATCCGCAATGAGACGATCTTCGGCATCGTCCCCCTGGTCAAGGGTGACCGGAAGTACTCCTTCAACGATTGCTTCCTGGTAACGAGCGGCTTCGCCATCGCCACCTGGTGTTACACACAGGGTGCGTATTCCGCTGGTCTGGTCAACTTCAATCAGATGCTCATCAGCATCTTCGGCATCTCGTTCTTCTTCATCCTGCTCGAGATGCTTCCGCTGTGGTTCTCCACTCGCTACGGCATCGACCTGTGGATCTGGCTGCGCGGTGCGTTGGGCAAGACCGGCGTGGCGGTGATGGCCTTCCTCTGCCCGGTCATGAACTTCGGTTGGTACGCGGTCACGGCGGACCTGTTCCGCGACTCGCTCGTGCAGCTCTTCGGGGTGTTCGGCATCACACTCCCAGCGGTGATAGTGCCTTTCCTGGGTGTGATCTGCGTTTTGCTTGGTGTGCTCATCGCGTTGGGTGGTCCGGATGTCATCAAGTGGTCGTCCCGCATCATGGTCGTCTCACTGCTGATAGTCGGCGTCATCGTCATCGGCATCTGCTTCAGCATGGCTCCCGCCGACATCATGGCGATCCAACCGGATCTGTCCGCCTACAAGAGCCCCGTCGAAGCCTTCGCGCTTTCCAACGAAGGCATGGTGGCATTCGCGTTCTCATGGTCCACTCAGGCCTACATCCTGCCCAGGCTTTGCCGCAGCGAGCGTGACGCCTACTGGTCCACGAGCGCAGCCTATGGCTTCATCGCCCCTCTCTTCGTGTTCATCGGCGGCATAATGGCCCTGGTCATGTTCGCCACCGTTGGCGAGTACATCGCAGACCCCACCACCATGCTCGCCACCCTTTGCGGCCCCGCGGTCTCGCTGCTCGCTCTCATCATGGTGGCGTTCGCCAACATCGGCACCATGGGCAACGGCCTGTATGTGAACGACATGGTCATCAAGTCCGCCATCCCCCGCATCCCCTACAGGACACTCGTGATCGTGATGGCCATCCTCATCAGCGGTCTCACCATCTGGGGTGGCGTGTCCGACAACTTCGGCGCCTTCATCAGCATCGCCGCCTACCTGCAGGGCCCCATCAACGGCATCATCCTGGTGGACTGCTTCATCCTGCGCAAGCGCAGGATCTCGCTCAAGAGCGCCTACTTCCTGGAAGGTCACGACGCTTACAAGTACCCTGGTGGCGTGAACATCATCGGTGCCATCTCCATCGTGGTGGGTCTGATCTGTGGCTTGCTGCTGTTCAATCCCATGACCGGTGTCGTGCACAGTCCGCTGTTCTATATCACCACCGGCTCCGGCTTCACCCTGCTCACCGGTGGCCTCACCTACCTGATCCTCACGATGACCCCGTGGGGCAAGCAGTACTCGCTGCGCGATCGCGACGACCTCGAGATCGTCTAGTCCAAAACATCACCCACAACCAAGAGCGGCGCACCCATCCGGTGCGCCGCTTCCTTATTGGTTCACCGATGTCGCGCTACGCGTGTTCGAGTTCGAGCGTCTGCCCGGGCTCGAGGATGATGCGGCCCGGCGCTTGGAAGCGCTCCGCGATCTCGCGGCTGAAGACCTTCTTCGAGAAGGGGTTGCTCACGGGCACCAGATGCACCGGGATGTTGTGGCGCGCTCCCACCATGCGGGCGCATTCGCTCGCCTCGTCGATGTCCATGTTGTAGACGCCATCGCCGCAGAAAGCGGCGTAATCGATGGGCAGCAGGGCGAGCCTGCCGCTGCGCATATCCTCGGTCATGCTGGTGTCGCCGGAGGCGTAGAAGACGAACCCGTCCATCTCGATGATCATGCCCACGCATTCGTCGATGGGATGGTTCCTGTTGCATGCCTGCACGCCGGTCACCTGCACACCATGGCTCAACAACGTGTGGTAGACGTAGGGGGTGGGATGCAGGTCCGCCGCGCGGATGATCTCACAGCCCGCCGCATGCGGCATCTTGCGCACCTGGGTGTGGTCGAAATGCTCGTGCGTCACCAGAATGAGGTCGGCGGGCAGGTCATAGCCGTCACCCGCGAAGGGATCGACGTAGATGACTGTGCCATCATCGAGTGTGAAACGGTATGAACCGTGTCCTTGATAGAGCATCGTCGTCATGATGGATCCTTTCGTTCGAGTCTTCCCGTGCTATGCGCGCCTGCGCACGAGCACACAGCTGATAAGCGCTGCGCATGCGAGCAACGTGACGGCAAGCAACAGCCCCAGCTGGGCATCATCCCCCGTCTTGGGGGTCTGCTCTCCGGAGCCACTCTCGCCCGAGCCGTCATCGTTACCGCTGCCGTCGCCGCTGCCACCCTCGTCCGGGGCGCCTGCTTCCCTCACCGTGAAGCTCGCCGTCGCACCGTCGGCGTCATCGAAGTTCGCGGTGATGCTGTGCTCCCCCACTGCCAGCGTTCCCAGATACGCGGGCGTGAGTTCCACGTCGACACTACCGGCCTTCGCACTGTAGTTCCCGCTGTCAACGACTGCGCCATCCACGAGGATGTCCGTGAAATGTCCGATCGTCTCCTGATCGTCGACCGAGCGCTTGAACACGAATCGCGCCGCGGTGTCGCTGCCCTTATCCCACACCTGACCATCGCCGGCTTCCACGTAGTACGAGACCGGCTCGTCTTGCGAATCTTCCGTGGCGATGACCACTTTATGGGCAGGCACGGCAGGGAATGCCGGATCGTACACGCTCTCACCAGGCATCATCCCACTCGGTAGTATGAAGCCGTACGGACTCACGATGCCCTCCGCGGGCGTGATCACCTTCGCGAGCCCCGTGAGCGTCGTGAGCACCGGCGTGTAGCCGGGGTCGTATTCCGTGGCATCCATGAAGTCCGGATCGCTCACGAAGACCGCAACACCGTTCGTCGCCGTGAAGGACAGCTTGTTGACATCGTCGTTCAGCTCGACATCCATCTCAGGGGCGATGACGCCAAAGGTCATGCCGCCATTGCTGGAGGTGGCCATCACCTTGACCGTGGAATCCACGACCGTGAGTGCTTGCGACAGATCCAAGCCTATCGCATCATCAAGCGTGCGTATGACGACGTTCAGTTCGCTGCCGCCCTCCAGCTGGACGCCCGCACCGGGACTGGGGTTCTCGGGAACGACGCCCTCGGCGGAATGGATGTAGTCGGAGACGATCTGGATGTCAACCTTCGCGCCATCCATCAGATACAGGCCCGTGAAGGGGTCGCCGGTGATCCCGCGGAAGTTGCCCGCGTAGTCCTGATCCGCTTGCTCGGCATCCATCGTGATGGAGAGCTCGGTCCCATACAGCGCGACGGGGCCGCAGCAGCTCACACCATACATGTTCGAGATGATCTTGCCATGCTCCAGGACGAGTTCGGGGTTGGCGTGCATCGCAAGCGTGATGGATGCCTCTCCGCACACCATGTTGCCACCCACCAGGATTCCCTCGGCCTCGGTGTCGGACGTTGCCGTGTAATGCTCCGTGTAGTCGATGTTGACCGTCGCGCCGTCCTCGATGAAGAGGTTGCCGGTAGCGACGATGGCATCGCCCTGGCAGACGATGTCGATGTTCACATCGGGGCAGATGTGCACGTTGGTACCTTCGATGCCAACGCAGTTGCGCCCCTCTTCGTGCCGCGTGGTCACGTCAATGTCGATCTCAAGGTCGCAATCGCAGTAGATCGCGTTCGATCCGCCATTGGTGCGCAAGCAACCATCACCTTCGAGGCGGATCATCGGCGCTCCCTGCGTGCGGCCGTCGGACACGTCCGCATTGAAGGCAACACCACCCTGCTCGCGCTCGTCGTCCCAGTACTCATCGTTCACGACGCAGTCACCGATGAAGTGGAACACGTACTCCTCGTCCGCCTTGGAGAAGGCCCTCAGGAAGACGCCCAGCGAGGGACTCCGCTGCTGGTCATATTGTGCAGCGGAGGTGTTGATGGTCACGTTGTCGAAGGTGATGTTCAGGCCATCCGCGTCGAACGTGACGATGCCGCTGCCCAGTGGCGTGGTTGACAGATCGAGCGTCTCGCCCGGCTCGACCGCGTAGTCACCCACGTACAGGACGGTCTTCTCCTGCGTGTAGTTGGGGATGTACTGCCACGCGGACCTTGAGATGGTCTTGTTGCCATTGATATCGGTGATCACGCAGTGGTAGCTCATCTCCTCGATCCAGCATTGCGAGGAGGGGATCACCAGCGTGTCGGTCGTGGCGGTACTGCCGTCCAGGACCTTGGTCCTCCCCTCCGAATCGACCTGCACCCACTGGTATGAGACGAGCAGATCCGGTCGGTTGATCCCAACATGGAACGTGGCGCCCTCCGGGTAGTTCAAGGTGACATCCTGCGGCTGCTCTGTGATGATGATGCGGTCCGGGTTGCCACTCGCCGGAATGGGGAATCGCTGGGTGCTGGTGAACTCCGTGGGAAGATAGGTGTAGGTCTCGGGGAAGACGACTGACGCGGTGCACTCCATCTCACCGTCGGTCAGCTCGGTCTCCTTCGTGATGACCGTCTGGGTGATGCTGTCCGCATCCACCCTACAGTAATCGTGCGTTCCATCGAAGTTGTCCTGCCCGAGCATGCAGTAGAAGTCGCAATAGGCGGTGTCCTTATCCACCCAAGTCCACGCGGGACGATAATAATCATGCGCCTCCATGACGTACTGCGATTCGTCGTCGAGCTCGTCCGGGCCACCGGCATCACGCGGGAAATAGAGGATCGTCGTGCCCTGTGAGTTGGTCATGATCTTCTTCACGCGATACTGCGGGTCGGGCGTGTCGGGGCAGGCGAAGTACTGAATGACCATGTCCTCTTCGAGCGAATGGCGTATCTTCTCGAGCTTCCACATGGCTGCCACATGGGCGGCTTCGGTGATCTCCCACTCCTCCATACCCTCGGTTTCCTCGGGGTGTTCGGCATAGTAGTCGAGCATCTCCTGCTGGTAGCGGTTGAAGGCCATGTTGATGTTCACGTACCAGTCGCCATGGGGGATCTCGCCATCGTAGATGGAGTCCGGCGTCGACGGGATTGCAACGGGGGTCCAGTCAAGGCTGTCCGGGTCGGTCTGGGCATGGGCGGGCATGGTGAATGCAAGCGCACAGGCAACGCATGCGATCAGGGCCATGATGACTGCGACGGGAGTGCGTTTTGCACGGTTGACCATGGAGCGGCCTCCTTGATGTCAAGGATTCGTAACGGCGTTCATTATATGCGATTTCGAAGACGTGGATAAGCGCATGCGCTACACTGACGCTGGTAATGCAACCGGAACCTCATTCGAAGCAGGAGGAAACCAGACGATGACCACCGAAGCGCTCACGTTCCCCATCGGCGAACCCAACACCGCCTATGCCAAGTACTTCATCGGGCAGAGCTATCTCAAGCCGCTGACGCTCGAGCAAGTGCCCACCTTCAACGTGACCTTCGAGCCCGGATGCCGCAACAACTGGCACATCCATCATGCGGATAAGGGCGGCGGTCAGCTCCTGATCTGCGTTCATGGCAGGGGCTGGTACCAGGAATGGGGCAAGGAGCCGCGCGCGCTGCGCCCCGGTGACGTGGTCAACATCCCCGCGAACGTGAAGCACTGGCATGGCGCTGCCAAGGACAGCTGGTTCCAGCACATCGCGCAGGAGATTCCCGGCGAGAACTGCAGCAACGAATGGTGTGAGCCGGTGGACGACGAGCAATACGGCAGGCTCTAGACTCCGCTGCCGCGCGCGGCGGCATCATCCAAACACATCCTCACGAAGGATGCATAGGCATCCACGAACGTGCCCTGCACCGGTGCCATGCCGGCGGCGCGCATCGCTTCGCGTGTGAGTTCAGCGGTATGGTAGTGGTTGTACAGGCTGGGCGCCTGGTAGAGCAAGCGCAGATACAGGGCGATCGCGGCGGTCTCGTCGATGCCGCATTGGCGTTCGAGCACATGAAGGACGGGTGGGAGCATCTGCGCGAATTCACGCTTGAATGCGGTCAAGCGTTCGAGCGTGACATTGCTCTCGATGATGGCGATGATGATCTCCTGGTAGCGCAGGAAACCCGCGTGACGTTCGGTCACCTGCGCCCAGATGTGCGCGAAGTCCTCGTTGGGCAGGGGAGCGGCGGCAAGCGCATCCGCCAGCGCTTCGATCCATGCGCGGTTCTTGGCCGCATGCAGTTCCAGGAAGATCTCCTCCTGCGTGGCGGCGTATTTATAGAGGTTCGACCGTGACCAGCCCAGCTGCTCGGCGATCGTCCCCATGGTGATCTGGTGATAGGGTCGCGTCGCGAACAGCGCATCGGCGGCGGCCATGATGGCCTCCATGCGCTCCTGCTTATGTTCAGGCGAAAGCGCACTTATGTATTCGGTCATCCCAGCCCCTTTCCTGTCCTGGGAAATTCTAACACTGGTAGTGCTAAGCGACAATATGTCTATTATTATTTATTAGCGACAGATTGTCGCCAAAAGTGCCTTGTGCACATCACACATAGGAGAAGGGACATACCATGGCGATTTTGATCGTGTACTACTCCCGCAAGGGCGAGAACTACTGGGCCGGTGGCGTGAGGAACCTGCAGAAGGGCAACACCGAGCGCGTGGCCGAGTTCATCGCGCAGGCCACCGGCGGCGACCTGTTCGAGATCGAGACCGTCAAGACCTACGCGGCCAACTACTACGAGTGCATCGAGGACGCCAAGACGGAGCTGCGCGCCAATGCACGACCGGAGCTCGAGCGCTATCTTGAGGATGCCGGCCTGGACATCGCCAACTACGACACCATCTTCGTGGGCTATCCCAACTGGTGGGGAACCTGCCCCATGTGCGTCTTCACCTTCCTGGAGCACTATGATCTGGCGGATAAGCGCATCATTCCCTTCTGCACCAACGAGGGCAGCGGCATGGGGAGCTCCGAGCGTCAGCTCAAGAAGGTCTGCACCGGCGCAAAGGTGGAGAGCGGCCTTTCCATCCCCGGCAACCAGGCTGCCAACTCCCGCGACAGGGTCGTCGCCTGGGCCAAGAAGTTCGTGTAGAAGCCCCGCGGCATCCGCGATGCCTCGATACGCGATTCGTTTTGGCGCGGATCGCGTTTCTATTGGGGTTCTCGGCTCGAAGGTGGCACGGATCGCGTTTCTATTGGAATTCAACCCAATAATTACGCGATTCGTGCCAAGACCCTCATGATGCGGAAGGATTCATGAGGACGTCGACTTTGCGCGGACAACGATCAGGAGCTCACTGACGCCGTCTTGTAGCCCAGCGGGGTCGTGTATTCGGGATTCCGCTTCCTGCGTGCGAAGAAGACGATCATCACGATGGCGGTGATCAGGCTGATCAGCGCAAGGTTCACCGCGACGATGGCGGACCAATCGCTATCCACGAAGATCGGTGAGAGCGCGAAGTCATAGAACCCGTGCAGCAGGATGGGAAGCAGGAACGACACGACGTAGTACAGCTTCTTGTTCTCCTTGACGGCCTTGGCGAAGAAATAGCCCATGATGAAGCCGTAGCCACCGTGCGCCATCAGCAAACCCCTGACCATGGCCTGTCCCGGGCTCATGGTAAGCGAATAGATGAGCGACTCGAGCATGCCGAAGCCAATGCCCACCAGCGTCATGAACACGACCAGATCGAACCACGAGACATCGCAGCTGGTCTTCTTGAGGGTCCTCTTGAAGAGCAGGAACTTGCAGCCCTCCTCCGCGAACGCAAAGAGCAGGAAGCAACGGTACGCCTGCCAGATGACCTGATTGCCTTCTGGCAGCTTCAGCAGCGCGCCGATGATGTTGAGTGCAAGCGCCACGAGAACAACGGGAACGGTGCAGATGAGACCGTTGATAAGCGCTTTCCTACAGCCATCCGTATAGCCGGGCTTATCCTTCTGAAGACTCCTGACCCAGAAGTACAGGGAGAGGGAGGGAACCAAACAAAGTACGAATGCGAGTGCAATCGCGACCATCCTGTGTCAACTTTTCGTGGGACTGCTGCTGATAGGCGGATTCTATCACTCCCCCTGCTGTGTTTTGGCCTCGAAACCCGGGTACTTGCGATCGTAGAGAAGCGCTGCAAGCAACACCACGAAACAGGAGCCGCAGTTGTGCACCAGGGCGCCCACCACGGGGCCCATCAGCCCCAACACGGACAGGCCCACTGCCACGAAGTTGATGCACATCGAGAGTGTGATGGCGCCGCGGATGGTGCGCACGCACGCATTGGACAGCCACTTGAGATAGGGCAGCCGCGAGAGGTCGTCTGTCATGAGAGCCACGTCAGCAGCCTCGACGGCGATGTCACTGCCCATGACACCCATGGCCACGCCGACATCGGCAGTCTTGAGCGCGGGCGCGTCGTTCACGCCATCGCCCACCATGCACACGCTGTTGGTCTCCATGAGCTGTGACACACAGTCCACTTTCTGCGCGGGCAGCAGATCGGCCCGCACATCGTCGATTCCCACGGTCGCGGCGATGGTCCTGGCCGCACGTTCGTTGTCGCCGGTCAGGAGCACGGTATGCACACCGAGCGCCGCAAGCTGGGTCACCATCTCCGCGGCTTCCGGTCGCACGACATCCGCAAGGGCGATGATGCCTTCAACGCCGCCGTCGCGGGCCACGATCACGGATGCCTTGCCCTGGTCACGCAGACCATCGAGTGTCACCCGTGCATCCTCGCCCAGTTCGAGGCGCTTATCAGCAAGGAAACGCTCGTTGCCCAGCAACCAGGATTCCCCGTCGAGCGTCGCCTGAACGCCGCGACCAGCGGTCATCTGGAAGTCGTCCACATCCCCGGGCTCGATGCCCTCCGCTTTCGCACGGGCCACGATGGCGCGGGCGAGCGGGTGCTCACTACGTACCTCAACGGATGCGGCGGTGGCGAGCAATGCATCCGCAGGCAGCGATCCCAGGGTCACGATGTCGCTCACCGCAAGCTCACCACGGGTGAGCGTGCCCGTCTTGTCGAAGGCGACGGTATCCACCTTGCCCATGCGTTCGAGCGCTTCGCCGCTCTTGATGATGACGCCATGCTTGGTGGCCTGCCCCACCGCGGCCATGATCGCTGTTGGTGTAGCCAGCACCAATGCGCAGGGGCAGAAGACCACGAGCACCGTGACACCGCGCACGGTCTCACCTGTCACGAGCCAGGTGATAAGCGCGACCAGCAGCGCGACGGGCACAAGCCAGCTGGCCCAGCGATCCGCGATGCGCGCGACCGGAGCCTGCTTCCGGTCCGCTTCCTGCACAAGGCGGATGAGCTGCGAAAGCGAACTGTCCTCCCCTACCTTGGTGGCGAGCATGTCCACTGAGCCGAAGCGATTGACGGTTCCGCTGAACACGGCATCGCCTGCGGCCACGTCCACAGGTAGACTCTCGCCCGTCATCACCGACTGGTCGACGGAACTCTCACCAGCGATGACGTCGCCGTCGACGGGCATGGTCTCGCCGGGCAGCACGCGCAGCACGTCGCCAACGCGGATCTCACCCACCGGCACATCGGTCACAGCGCCGTCACGCAACATGTGCGCGGTCTTGGGCGCGAGCGCGATCAACTGGTGCAGACCCTTACGGGCACGCTTGGTGGTCATGTCCTCCAGGATGGCGCCCAGCGCCATGATGAAGGCCACCTCGCCGGCCGCGAAAAGCTCGCCGATGAAGAGCGCGGCGAACATGGCCATGCAGATGAGGAGCGCCGACGAAATCTTCGAGATGCCGGGGTTGTGGATGATGCGCCAGATCGCCAGATACAGCAGCGGCAAGCCGCACACGAGAACGGGCACCCAGGCCAGCTGCTCCGCCCATGCCACCCCCGCCAGAAGAAGCAACAGGGACGCAAGCAGGAACACGCCCGCGATAAGCGTAGCCGGAAGCCCTGCGAAGATGTCATTGAGCTTCTTGAGTATGGATGCCATGCGCTTATCTCCCGTTGACAGCGAACACGAACCGTCATATAACGGACTATGTTGCCGAACGATTTGTTCACTTATGGACTCATTGTTCCGCCACGCGCGGAACTGAACAAGAATCAAACCGGTCGTGGAGTACCGTTCCGAACAAATCCGATTATTCGTCCGGAAAGAGGAAGCATGGATCGTAGACAGCGTAAGACCAGGGAAGCCATATTCGCCGCGTTCACGGGGCTGCTCGAGCAGAAGCCGTACGCGAGTATCACCGTGCAGGAGATCCTGGAGCGCGCGGACGTAGGGCGATCAACCTTCTACGCACACTTCGAGACCAAGGATGCGCTCATCGTGGCGTTGTGCAGCGAGATCGCCGACCACGTATTCTCGGGCGATCCTGCCGGTGAGGCCACGCATGATTTCTCGGGTGCCGGAAAGGACGTGGTAGCGCTCATCACGCACATCCTGTATCACATCCAGGAGAGCCGCCCCTACTTGGTGGGTCTGCTCAAGAGCAGCAGCGGCGAGCTGTTCATGGCGGAACTGCGACATCGTGTGGCGCAGGAGCTTGCCGCCGAGCTGTCCGCTGGCATCGAAGGAGTGCCGGCCGACTACCTGGCCAACCATGTAGCCTGCGATTTCGCCGAGACCGTGCGTTGGTGGATGGCACACCCCGACTACAGCCCCGAGCAGATCTGCGCTTTCTTCCTCGCGACCACGCGCCTGTGAGCCACAGGGGGTGTCATCAGTTCGTGGGGCTGAGGCGTCCCAATGTCTCCTGGAAGAAAGCGATCATGTCATCCAGCTGTAAGTCGCCGAAGTCACCGGCGAGCCAATCCAGGTATGCATAGGTGATGCCTGATGCCACGAAGTCGGCCGTGAGTGTGAGCTGCGTCCCATCGAGGCCGGCGGCACCGCCGCGCAGCTCTTCCTCGAAGATGCGCTTGAATCCGCTGCGGAAACTCTCGCGGAACTGCTCGAAGCCACTGCCCCGCGCCACCAACCGGAAGAAGTCCATCGCCTGACGCATGAGAGCCGTGGCGGTCTCGAACAACGCCGCGACATCACCGTCGCCGGAGTCACCGCGCGCCTGCAGGATCGCGTCGACGAGCTGGTCCACGTACTCAACCAGGATGTCGCCCACCGCGTCGTAATGCGAGTAGAAGGTCATGCGGTTCACACGGGCACGCTCCGTGAGTTCCTTCACGCTCACGTTGCCGCTCCCCTTCTGCTTCACCAGGTCGATGTAAGCGCGCTGCAGCGCCTCACGGTTCTTCACGAATCTCAGGTCATCCGAAGTCCGATACATGGTCACCATACCTCTTCGTCGCAGCGCTTATCCCCATCAATAATCAATCATATGATGAATAAGCATCATCTGCATATTAATGCTCATTGCGATGATATCCCAGCGCCGTTAGATTGACCATCAGATGGCAGGACGATACTGGGAGGTTGATATGGGATATTTCATCGGGATGCTGGTGGCGGGTTACCCCTCGGGTGACTGCATGCCGGAGAACTTCATCGAGCATTTGACGCCGGGTGCACCGGACTTCATGTTCACGCTGGTGGCGGTCATCCTGGCGGTCATCTTCGGATTGCTGGTGTACATCGTGCCCATCATCCTCACGGAGACCGAGCACATCCAGCCCTACCCGCTGTGGTTGCACTGCTTCTATTGGGCCGCCGACTTCATGGGCATCTGGGTCTTCCTGCATGCATGGCTCACGTACGACCACTTCTACATGTTCGGGCTGCTCGCGCTGGGCGAAGTTATCTGGGTCGCGATGGAAACGTACTGCCTGCAGCGCGCGATGACCTACGAGCGCGACCTCAACTGGGCACCCGACTGGGACTTCAGGAAGCGCCTGACCAACATCATCCTGCTCACGCTCGCGTTCTTCGTGGCGCTCAACCTGCTGCGCGTCGAGCTGCACGACCCCACCATGTGGAAGTTCTGGATCTTCACCCAGGTGCTCATCACCATCGTGCCCGGCCTGGAGCTCGAGAAGCGCGGCTACCGCCTGGGCAACGCCCGCATCCTGAACATCATCTTCATCTGTGTGGCGCTGGTGTCGTTCAACCCCTGGTGCAACATGTGGATGGCTATCGCGCCCGACTACTTCACGCTGGCCAAGAATCCCTGGTACTACATCGTGGGTGCCGTGTGCCTGTTCTTCTCGCTGCGCGGTCTGATCATGTACGAGAAGCTGCCCGCCAAACCCGCCATCGTCGAGGCCACCGGCAAGAAGCCGCTGCTCAAGTAGTGGAAGCGCCGGTCGCCAAAACCACGCACCCTCACTCCATCCTGCGTGAATTCATACATGATGCGCAAACGAGCACGCTCACCTTGGACAACACGCATTTGGTAATGATGGCAATCCCAACCTTCGAAAACATTCTCCAGCGCAGAGAAGGAAACCCTTCGATCCACCAACAGCTGCATCGCTCGCGCAGTCTGGAACACGGCAGACTCGAAGTCCGCATCTTGCGGGAACGCTTTCGCCAAGCCGATCACATCCTCGACCAGACACACGGGGTCGAGATACACGTGTTCGATACTGGCAATCAGCGTGATCGCTCGCTCGATCCGTCCCTCACTCACCATCTTCGAGTACCTTCCCCAAAGAATCCTTGTTAGCACGGAAGTATGCCAGCGCAGCAGTTTGGAGCTCTGCCCCCGTCTTCCAATCCTTTCGATCTTCTCTTGCGGCGAAAATCGCTTGGACCGAAAGCATCTCGATGCGCTCTTCAAGGGAGTCGATGTACTCGATCATCCCATCCATCCCCTCCTCGGAGATGACCCAGGCGATGCGCTTGCCGCGGTCCTGGACTTCGATGAAGTCGTTCTTCGCCAGCTTGCTCATCCAATCTTTGGAACGAGCGAACTCAGAGATGGAGACGCGGTCATCGCTTTTGACACGCGTTCTCACATCGCTCAGCTTCTCTTGAATTGCCAGATCGCTCATCGTTCCCCTCTTTTCACATAAACGAATACATCTATTTCACATTTTATTGTGAAATAGATGTATTATCAAGAGCGATTCGTGGTTCCCAAGGCCCGCCATCCGCGCGTGAGGCGGGCAGCGCTTATCCCAGAAGGGCGGCGCCCAGCTCGTAGGCGTGCTGGCATTCCTGCGGGAACACCGTCTCGTGACGCTGCTGCTTACCCGGGATGTCGAAGAGCGTCCACGGCCAATCGGTCTTGCTGTAATCCTTGAGCTGCAGCGTGTTGCCGCTCACCAGCACCTGGGTGGGACCCACGAAGCGGGAGAGCGTCTGCTGGTAGTTGCCCACGAGCCAATCGTAGCTGCCCTCGGGCGCGTTGCTGGTGTGGATAAGCAGCACGGGGATGAAGCGCTCGGTGCAGCACGGGGTCTCCACATTGTAGGTGAGATTCTGGAGGATGAGTCGCTCGTAGAGCGCGCGGAAGCTGGCCGTCATCTCAGACAGGTAGTTGGGCGAGCCTATGATGAGCCCGTCGGCCTCGCGGATGGCATCGAGCACCGGGGTGAGCCCGTCCTTGATGATGCAGCGGCCCTTGTTGCGCTCCTTCTTGCAGCCGAAGCATGACTTGCAGCCGGTGTACTTTTCCAGCTTGAACAGGTCGAATCGCACGATCTCCGCGCCCGCATCAGCAGCGCCACGTGTCGCCTCGCTCAGCAGGGTGTCGGTGTTCCAACCCTTGCGGGGCCCTGCGTTCACAACCACGATCTTCTTGCTCATCGCGAACCTTCCCTTCGTCTTGCGGTTCTCACGCCATCGATCCCACTATGATACCAACTCACGCAAGCGAGCGGCCCAGTGCATACGCAGCGCGCATGTGCTTGCTGTGCTTGGTCATGCCCGGCGTGCCGCAACCGCCGCCCAGGACGCGGCCCTTATCTGCAAAGGATAAGTACCGCACCAGGGTATCGTAATGCGCCTCGAGCGCATCGAAGGTCCAATCGTCGTCGTTCCATGCCACTGCCAGCAGTGCGCTCTTGAGGCGCTTGCGGGTGATGTAGGGATTGGCAGCGCAGAAGCGGTCGACAACGGCCTTGAGCTGCGCTGCCATCCCGTAATAGTACAACGGCGTGGCGAACACCAGCATGTCGGCGGCCAGGATGCGCTCACGCAGGTCGTCGAAGTCGTCGCTTTGCGAGCACTCACCGCCATACCCACAGGCAACGCAGCCCGTGCAGGGCGCGATGTCCATCTGGGCAACGTGCGCCACCTCGACGCTGTGGCCCGCCTCCTTGGCGCCACGAGCGAACTCCCCCACCAACAGCGCGGTCGACCCGTTCGTGTTGGGGCTTCCCTGCAAGACCAGAATCTTCATCGCGCACCTTCCTCCTTGAGATAACGCGCGTTGGCAAGCCACACGTGCTCCTTGCCCGCATCGGCCGGCTTGTTCTGCGCCATCACGCCCACGATGGCGTGCGGCACATAGGGCTCCTCCAAGAACGCGATCTCCTGCGCGGAAAGCTCCAGATCGACCGCAGCCACGGCGCCGTCGATGTGATGCAGCTTCGTGGCACCCACCACGGGCGCATCCACCTTCGTGAGCAGCCAGGCCAGCGAGACCTCGGTCATGCTGACGCCCTTATCCGCCGCCAACTGGGCGACGCGATCGATCACGAGCGCGTCCGCCTGGGCACTGGCGTCGTACTTGAACTTGGCGTACGAATCCTCTTCCAGGCGCTTACTGGTCTGCCCGGGACGACGCGACAGACGCCCGCTCGCCAGCGAGCTGTACGGAGTGAGCGCGATGCCCGCATCCGTGCAGCAGGGCAGCATCTCACGCTCGTCCTCACGGAAGATCAGATTCATGTGGTTCTGTACGCTCACGAACTGGGGGTATCCCAACTCACGGGCCAGAGCATTGGCCTTGACCAGCTGCCATGCGTAGACATTGGCGATGCCTATATAGCGTGCCTTGCCAGCAGCGACGACCCGCGAAAGCCCCTCGAGCACGTCATGCAGCGGCGTGTTGTAGTCCCACATGTGATAGATGTAGAGGTCGACGTGGTCCATGCCCAGATGCGCGAGACTGGCGTCGATACTGCGCTCGATGTGTTCCTGCCCGCTCACGCCCGCCGCGATCTCCTGTGCGGTGCGGGGCAGGAACTTGGTGACCACCACCACGTCATCGCGCTTGGCGAAGTCGCGCAGTGCGCGCCCCAGGTACTGCTCCGACGTGCCACTCTGGTATGCGATGGCGGTGTCGAAGAAGTTGATCCCGGCGTCCAATGCGTGCCTGATGATCACCCGGCTGTCCGCCTCGCCCAGTGTCCAACTGTGCTGGCCCGCCGTGGGATCGCCAAAACCCATGCAGCCCAGACAGATGCGCGAGACCGTGAGATCGGACCCACCCAGCTTCGTATACTTCACCTCATCGCCTCCTGTATACCCAGCAAGTCCCGATAGATGGCTTCGTCCGTACTGCCGAACACGTTGAACACGACGGTCATGTCCGCACCTTCGTGCGCCTTGAGCCACTCGCCCACCGTGCGCAGGGCGATCGCAGCGGCTTCCCGCTGCGGGAAACCGAAGATGCCCGTGCTGATGCAACAGAACGCGATGGAATGCAGCCCGTGCGCGGCGGCAAGGTCGAGACAACTGCGGTAACACGACGCGAGTTGTTGGCGATGCAGGTCGCTGGGGTGCCCGCTGGCGATGGGCCCCACCGGATGGATGACGTGCTTCGACGGCAGGTTGTACGCCAACGTGATCTTGGCTGCACCCGTTGGCTCGTCGTGGCCCTGCTCCGGCATG
>JAFRFV010000018.1 GCA_017434185.1 Coriobacteriales bacterium | reverse complement strand
TACGATCACACCGGAGAGCACGAGCATGATGTTGGATTTATTACGCAGTAATTTGGGAATCAGTACGGTAATGGCCACCGTCGTGATGCCAACGATGAAGGCGAGGACCTGCTTTCCGATGGCGCCGAGACCACCCAGGATGGCGAGGGCGGCACCCACGCACGCACCGGATGAGACACCCAACAGGTCCGATGAAACGAGCGGGTTCTGGAAGACGCCCTGATATGCCGAGCCCGCCATCGAAAGCGCTGCTCCCACCAGAATGACCGCGCAGATGCGCGGCAGACGCAGGAAGAAGACGACCTTCTCCTGGATCGGGGTCCAGTCGGGCTCGGTTCCAAGGATCCGGGAGAAGAGGATGCGGATGCAGGTGGATACATCAAGCTGGTACTGACCCACGCACAGACTCACCACGATGCAGGCGAACAGGATGACAGCCAACCCCAGGAGCCAGGGGAGCAGGTGGCGCACACGGCCCCTGCCCTCCCCGGCTCGGTGGGAAGCGCGTTCGACAGTGGGTGCTTCGTGCTTGTTGGAGCGCTTATCCATCTACGCTTCGTTCGGCGCTTGGTAATCAGTAGTTGAGTTCCTCGCGGGTGAACTGCACCCCGTAGACGAAATCGTAGAACTCGTTGACATAGGTCTCGAGCTGGGCATCCGTGATGAGGTCGGGATACATCTTACTGATCATCCAGATGGTGCCAAGGCCGCTCTGCACGCAGGGGTACTCCCAGGAATCCAGATCACTGGGCACCACGTAGACATGGCCGTTCTGGACGGCAGTGAGATTGGCCCATGCGGGATCGTTCAGAATGGTCTGAGCGTCGTAGTCACGGCCGGTCGAATTCATGATGAAGATGAAGTCGGGATCCCACTCGAAGATCTGCTCCACACCAACCACAGGCCAAGTGCCTTCGCCCTGGACGTCCTTGGCCAAGTTGATGCCACCGGCGGACTCGATCATGATGGACTGCAGCATGGAGCCATGTGCGACCTTACCGATGGTGTTGCCCATGAGGATGGCCGTGGGACGCTCATCCTGCGGGATGTTGGCGGTAAGTCTGGCACCGGTGTTCATGAGGTCCTGGTAGTAGGTGATGAGCTCAGCGGCACGGTCGGGCACACCAAGGGCGGTACCCAGCAGCTCGAGGGTTGCACAGACTTCCTCGGGGGTCTCCATGTAGATGCCGATGGAGTTGACACCAAGGTTGTCCAGAGCACCCATGAGCTCGGTTGCAGTTGCCTTGTGGATGAAGACGTCAGGATTGATTTGAGCGATGGTCTCGGCGTTCATCTGCTCGGAACCGAAGGTGATACCATTCGCCAAGCTGGGGCAAACCGCCAACTCGAAGTCCTTGGTGCTGCCGTTGACCATCTTGTCGCCCAGACCAAGAGCCAGAATGTACTTGCTGCCGTAGACCGTGAGGATGCTGTCGACTGGCTGGTCGAGAGTGACCTGCCGCCCAGCTGCGTCTGTGACGGTGACGGAAGTAGCCACGGGCTCGGGGGTGTTCTGGGGTTCCTCCGTCTGATTCGCGTCCATATTGGCAGTGCAGCCCACAACGAGGGCGGCGCCCAGCGCAAGCGCGAACAGTGACGCTACGAGCTTGCTCGATCTCTTCATCGCGATACTCCTTCCTGTTTGATTATTCTTACAAAACTATAATCTTAGGATAGGATGCTAATTGCTTCTTTTCAAGTACCAATTTCGCGAATCGCTTTTGTGGATGGGCGGATAAGGCGTATGAAAAGCACTGGGGACGAGATCCGTCCCCAGTGAAGGAAATCTGCAAGATGGAACCGTCCCCCCGTGCGCGGGAGCGCAGCGCTTATCCCCTGATGTTGTAGAAGGCGCTCATGCCGGCGTACTCACCGGACTCGCCCAGCTCCTCCTCGATGCGCAGCAGCTGGTTGTACTTGGCCACGCGGTCGGAGCGGCAGGGCGCGCCGGTCTTGATCTGGCCGGCGTTGGTGGCAACGGCCAGGTCGGCGATGGTGACGTCCTCGGTCTCGCCGGAGCGGTGGCTGATGACGCAGGCATAGCCGGCCTTCTTGGCGGTCTCGATGGCGTCGAGGGTCTCGGTGAGGGAGCCGATCTGGTTGACCTTGATCAGGATGGCGTTGGCCACGCCCAGGGCGATGCCCTTCTTCAGGCGGGCGGTGTTGGTCACGAACAGGTCGTCACCCACCAACTGCACACGGTCGCCGATGCGATCGGTGAGCATCTTCCAGCCGTCCCAATCCTCCTCTGCCATGCCGTCCTCGATCGAGATGATCGGGTACTTGTCCACCAGGGCCTCCCAGTAGTCGACCATCTGGGCGCTCGTGAGCTCGCGACCCTCGCCCTTGAGGCAGTACAGGCCACGCTCGGCATCGTAGAACTCCGTGGAAGCGGGATCCATGGCGAACTTGATCTGCTCGCCGGGAGTGTAACCGGCCAGCTCACAGGCCTTCATGATGTAGGCGAGCGGAGCCTCATTGGTGTCCAGGTTGGGAGCGAAGCCGCCCTCGTCGCCAACGCCGCCACCCAGGCCCTCGTTGTGCAGGACCTTCTTGAGGGTGTGGTAGATCTCGGCGCACCAGCGCAGGGCCTCGGCGAAGGTGGAGGCACCCACGGGCATGATCATGAACTCCTGGAAGTCAACGTTGTTGTCCGCATGCACGCCACCGTTGAGGATGTTCATCATGGGAGTGGGAAGCAGGTGGGCGTTCACGCCACCGATGTAGCTGTACAGTGTGAGGTCGCAGCTCTCAGCGGCGGCCTTGGCGGCGGCCAGGCTCACGCCCAGGACCGCGTTGGCACCGAAGTTGCCCTTGTTGGGGGTACCATCCAGGTCGATGAGCATGGCATCCAGCGCACGCTGGTCGCTGGCATCCATGCCGATGACGGCGTCGGCGATGTCCTCGTTCACGTGATCGACGGCCTCGCGCACGCCCTTGCCCAGGTAGCGGGCGGAGTCCTTGTCGCGCAGTTCGACCGCTTCGAAGGCACCGGTGGAAGCGCCGGACGGCACCGCGGCGCGGCCGAAGGAGCCATCCTCAAGGGTGACCTCGACCTCGACGGTGGGATTGCCGCGGGAATCCAGGATCTCGCGCGCGTACACGTCATAGATGACACTGCTGCTGCTTTCGCACATGATTCAGTTCTCCTTCTTCTTCGCATCCTGCCAAAGACTCTCCAGCTGGTCCAGGGAGAGGGTCGCCAGATCGACTCCCCTATTATAGGCCTCCATTTCCATGCTGGCCCAACGGCTCCGGAATTTACCACAAGTATCCCTGAGCGCGCTCTCAGCGTCGAAATGCTGCTTGCGCGCGACGTTGGTGAGGGTGAACAGCACGTCGCCCATCTCGAGCTGGGCCTCGTGGCTGCCGGGCTCGCAGGCCCGGAACTCGCTTATCTCCTCGAAGACCTTGCGCCACACGTCGTCCTCGGTCTCCCATTCGAAGCCCGCCTTCACGGCCTTCTTGCTTATCTGCTGCGCCTGGGCGAGCGCCGGCTGGCTGCGCGGGACGTCGTCCAGGATGCCCGCAGGCATGTCCGGCGGGAAACCCGCAGCGGTGCGACGGGCGCGGCGGTCGGCTTCCTTCATGCGCTTCTCATGCGCCTTGATCTGCTCCCACAGGTCGAGCACCTCGTTGGCGGTCTCGACGCCCGCGGGGTCGATGCCCGCCGCGGCGAAGGCGGCCTGCGTGCCGAACACATGCGGATGGCGCCGCACCATCTTGGCGTTCACATCGCGGATCACGTCCTCGAGTGTGAACTCGCCGGCCTCGGCGGCGATCTGCGCCTGCAGCACCACCTGCAGCAGGACATCGCCCAGCTCCTCGCGCATGTGCGGGATGTCGTTGTCCTCGATGGCGGCGAGCGCCTCGTACGCTTCCTCGGTCATGTTGCTGCCGATGCTCGCATGCGTCTGCTCGCGATCCCAGGGACAGCCGTCGAGTGCACGCAGCGCGGCGATGGTGCGCGCGAACTCCTCGAACGCCACGGCGGCGCTGGCAAGGTCCTGCGCCTGCGCTCCCGCCGGCCTCGGCTCGAAGCCCTGTGCTTCTCGTGCCTCTTCTTGCATCATGCTCCTTTCCATTAGGCAGCACGGTCGATGTCGAGTATACTCAAAGCACACGCTATCGAAACGGATTCCAAGGAAAGCGCAGATGGATAGGAAGCAACTGGTCAACGACATCCAGGATGCGGCGCAGAAGGCCGCCATCGAGACCCTGGCCCCCGCGGTCCTCAAGGACGAGGGAGTGGCGGATAAGGTCGCCAGCGCGGGCGTGCTCATAAGCAGGACCCTGGATAAGGTCGACGAGGCGGTCGAGGAGAGCGGGGTCGCGCAGGTCTCCACCGCGCGCGCCGACGGTCGCCCCCATGCGATGAAGGAACTCAACCAGCCCGCCGTACCCGTGGTGGTGGCCGACCTGTGCTGCCACAAGCGCAGCGACCTGTCCAGCTGCGAGAAGTGCATCGACATCTGCCCCATGGCCTGCATCGACTTCGACGAGGAGAGCGGCGCGCCGGTGATCGAGAAGGAGTTCTGCTTGGGTTGCGAACTCTGCTGCGCCGTGTGTGCCACAGGCGCGCTGGCGAGCTCGCGTATGGCGCTGCCCGCCCAGAAGATGGCCATCGAGAAGACGGCGCGCCTGTTCGACGTGGGCTATGTGACCTGCAGCCAGACACGTTCGAGCAACCTTTCCGCCAGCATCGCACAGGTGCCCTGTCTGGGCTGCCTGCCACGCGAGCTGTGGTTCAGCGCGATCTTCCGCTACCCCAACCTGCAGGTCTACCTGCCCGTGGGCATCTGCGAGGACTGCCCCTGCCAGGACGGCGAGCAGATGATGGTGGATGCCATCTGCGACGCCGAGCAGTGGAGCGGGAGGCGCATAGGTCTGGAGGTCGAGAAGGAGAACCTGGACTTCATGGTCCTGAAGCAGGCGGCGGAGCAGGTGGACCGCCGTGGCCTGTTCACCAACATCGGCAAGACCGCGCGCAACATCTACCGCAGCAACTCGATCACGGATGCGGTCGAACAGTTCAACATGCAGAAGGCCCGCATGCGCAGCACCCTGAGCGCACTGCGTGCGCAGGATCAGGAGCGCTGGGAAGCCAAGGAGAAGGCCGCCGAGGAACGCGAGGCCGCCAAGAAGGCTCCCAAGAAGGTGATGTTCGACGACCGGCGCGCCCTGACGGAGCCGCGTCGCATGCTCACGGACATCTTCATCGATGACAGCTGGATCGCGCCACAGTGCAAGGTCATGAGCTCGAGCACCGATGCGACCGTGTGCGACAGTTGCGGCAAGTGCGTGGAGGCATGCCCCATGGGCGCGCGCAGTCTGCGCGGCGAGAACGGCACCGCCAAGGTGGAAGCGCTGTTCTGCGTGGGCTGCGGCCTGTGCGAGGACGTGTGCGCCAAGGAGGCGTGCGAGGTATTCGAGACCAGCGCGGATGTGCTGCTCGAAGCCGCCCGCCTGGGCAAGTGAGAAGGGAGCACGCATGAAGTGGATCTGGGCAGCACTGGTCGCCGCATTGCTGGCGGGCTTGTGCGTGTTCGCGCTTACCGGTTGCGGTGGAGGCGGCAAGGAAGAGCGGCAGGTGCCGTTCGAAGCCCGCTACGTGCGCACGAACGGATACGATGCGAACGCGACGTATCCGCAGACGACGTTCATCTGCAGTCGTGCTTCGCTCGATGCATACTTGACGGCTGCGGGAGCGACCTACGACACGACCGAGCTCGTGGATCTCGCCAGCTTCTACGATGACGCGTGGTTCGAGGAGCACATGCTGTTGGTGGTGGTGCTCGAGGAACGCAGCGGTTCCATCTGGCACGAGGTGACGGCGGTGCATGAGTTCCCCGGTCACAGCATCGATATCAGCCGCTACGAACCGCCTGTGCTCACTATGGACATGGCGCAGTGGCACATCGTGGTGGAGCTGCCAGCGGGCAGCTTCCAGGAGGGAGACGGCATCCAGGAGGTCTTCACCGACTGGGAAGCCATCGATCAGAAGCTATGAAGAAGGCCCGCTGTGAGCGGGCCTTCTTCATAGCTTATCGCTGATGCGCTAGTAGCGCGAATCGAAGATGCGCTTGGTCTTCTTCTCGCTGCGGGGCAGCTCACCCATGGGAACGCCCTTGGCATCCGGGGTGCAGCCGATCTTGGCCTTGAAGATGGCGGCAAGCTCCTTTTCCGCTTTGGCCTTCTCCTTGCCCTCGAGCGGGGTCTCGAAGAGCACCGTGAGGATGTCCGTACCGCTGATGGTCTCGATCATGACCTGGTATTCGCTGCTGGTGCCCTCGGTCATCTTGATGACTTCCTCGATCTGGGCCGGGAAGATGTTGCAGCCCTTGACCTT
>JAFRFV010000204.1 GCA_017434185.1 Coriobacteriales bacterium | reverse complement strand
CCGGTGCGGATGCCATCAGCTGGACACCTCCCTCGATCCTCGATCTGGAGAAGGACATGATGCAGCGCCATCGTGACGCCCTGACCGAGGAGGAGTACCTCGAAGAGGACTTCGGTCTCTTCGACTAGTCGCTCTCCGCGCTTCTCGCCCCACGACCCTCCCTGCGCAGAGGTGCTCGCAGGTAGCAGAGCTTATCCGTACAATTCGCACAACGCAGCGAGGCATTGGTACGCTCGTCGAAGCGTTCCGGATGCAGCGCGACCGCGATCTCCCAGCGAAGCAGCACCACGAGCGCCAGCCCGATGACGATCCAGCTGGGGATGCCGCCCAGCAGGAAGAGGGGAGTGGCTGCCATGATGCCATCCCAGTTGAAGATCTGGCAGGTGGTGCAGCAGCGGTTGCGCATCATGAAGATCTGCAGCGGACACCAGACGACCACGCTGAACACGTCGAAGAAGAAGTAGAAGATGCTCCAGAGCATGAGCTCGGGCTCGCCCATGTGGCCCCAGTGATGCAGCGCCAGCGCGATGAGCGTGTTGAACACCAGCCAGAATATGATCACGGGCAGGATCTCGCGGCCACGCGCGCGACGGATCTCATGCCGCAGAGCGCCCTCCGCCGTGAGATCCCTCTCGTCGAAGGGGAGCACGCGCAGTACGTCAACGTCCACAAGGATGGCCTTGGCCGCTTCGGCGACGATGCCGCGGGTCTCGTCAAGCTCCTGCCTGGTCCTGCCCAGCGCGGAGCTGGCGTTGGCCTTGAGCTTGGCGAACGCCTCCTGGGTGCGCTGCCTCAGGCGCTTGTAGCTCACGGATTCCAGCGCAACCCTGCCGTCCTCGAGCAGTTTGCGCAGATAGCCCAGGAAGGCATCGCGTCCGCCATCGAAGGTGGATGTGGTGGGTGCATGCCAGTGCGGGAACTGCTTGAGGCTGCCCATGGCGAGCTTCGCGCGCGGGAAGACCTTGCTGCACAGGTCCACGATGAACGAGATGAAGAACAGGTCGACGAAGTTGAATCCGCCAATCCCGCCAACGAGTTCCAGGGAGAGCGCCTGAGGGTGCTTCACGAACAGGAACAGCCCCATGGCGAACAGCACGGTCCGGTAGATGAGATGTAGCAGATAGGTAACCCACAGTCTGCTGGGCTTGCCCATGCGTGCCATCGCATCATCCCTCCTTCGCGTGTTCACGCTTGGATTCGCGCAGCGCTTCGATCACGATACAGGCGATGCCCAGCCAGATGCACCCGAAGCAGACGCCATGCGCCAGGGTGAAGGGCTCCCCAAAGAGTAGGAGCGCGAGGATGAGGTTGATGGTGGGGGATAAGTACTGCGCGAAGCCCAGGATCTTGAGCGGTACCTTGTTGGCGGCGCTGGCGAAGAGTTGCAGGAGAGCGAAGATCACGAAGCCACCGAAGATGAGCAGCAGCACCACGATCACGGAGTTGCCCACCGCGAGGGGGCTCACGTCTGTCACCGGGGTGAGCTGCCAGAACGCGGGGATGATG
>JAFRFV010000203.1 GCA_017434185.1 Coriobacteriales bacterium | reverse complement strand
GATGCCAAGAAGGCGGATAAGAACAAGAAGCCCGGTCTCTTCGAGCGCTTGAAGGATTATCTGCACAACGTCAAGCTCGAGATGAAGCGCGTCACCTGGCCCACCAAGCAGGAGGTCATCAACTGCAGCATCATCGTGGTCTGCACGCTCATCTTCTTCGGCGTGTTCATCTTCCTCATCGACAGTGGCATCGTCGCTTTGCTGGAACTCTATTCGAAGATCGGTTGATGATCAATGACTAAGAAATGGTACGTTCTCCACACCTATTCCGGGTACGAGAACAAGGTGAAGACGAATCTGGAGCACCGCATCGAGACCATGGGTCTCGAGAAGAGCGTCTTCGACATCAAGATCCCCACCGAGACGGTCACGGAGATCAAGGATGGTGGCAAGCGCGTCACCTCCGACAAGAAGATCTTCCCCGGCTACGTCCTGGTGCGTATGGAGATGGATGATCGCGCTTGGGGCATCGTGCGCAACACCCCCGGCGTGACAGGTTTCGTGGGTTCCCGCGGCACCCAGGGCAAGCCTTCCGCCCTCACCCGTGAGGAGTTCGAGAGGATCATGGGCCGCACCAACGAGGCCGCGCCCAAGAAGACCTCCACGGACTTCGCGGTGGGCCAGTCCATCAAGATCATCTCCGGCCCCCTGCAGGACTTCGATGGCACCATCAGCGAAGTCAATCCTGAAGGTGGCAAGGTCAAGGTCATGGTACTGCTCTTCGGGCGTGAGACCCCCGTCGAGCTCTCCTTCGACCAAGTGGTCCGCGTCTAGGACCGCCCGAGTTCGGAAGTCATCCGCTTCCGCGCCCGCAAGGGAGCTTCTCACGGAGGCGGTGATGATATATGCACTACCCGCAGGGGATGCTGCTCACATCCCGTGCATGTAACTAGAAGTGGAGCATCCCTTCGGGGATGCGGTCAGATGCGGATCTGACACGATTCAAAGGAATCTGAAATGGCCAAGAAGCTCGTCGCAGTCATCAAGCTGCAGATCATGGGTGGCGCCGCTACTCCCGCGCCTCCGGTTGGTCCTGCTCTGGGTGCCAAGGGTGTGCCCATCATGCAGTTCGTCCAGCAGTTCAATGCCGCTACCGCGGACAAGAAGGGCATCGTCGTCCCCGTCGAGATCAGCGTTTACGAGGATAAGTCCTTCACCTTCATCACCAAGACCCCTCCGGTCGCCTTCCTGATCACGCAGGCCCTGGGCATCCAGAGTGGTTCCGGTGTCCCCCAGAAGACCAAGGTCGGCCAGCTGAGCCAGGCTCAGCTCCGCGAGATCGCCGAGGTCAAGATGCCCGATCTCAATGCCAACGACATCGAAGCCGCTATGAAGATCGTCGCCGGCACCGCCCGTTCCATGGGCGTCACCATCGCAGCAGAGTAGTCAGTCAAGTAGTGGGAGGGCAGGAAGCCCGCATACCACAGGAGGTTTTGAAATGAGGAAGCTCGGAAAGAAGTACAGGGCAGGCGCCGCTCAGATCGACAAGTATCGCATCTACAGTCCTCTCACCGGTATCCGCCTGGTGAAGGCCGCCGCCCCCGCCAAGTTCGATGAGACCGTCGAGTGCCACATGCGTCTTGGTATCGACACCCGTCAGGCCGATCAGCAGGTTCGCGGCTCCATCAGCCTGCCCGCCGGTATCGGTAAGGAGAAGCGCGTCGCCGTCTTCGCCGTTGGCGATAAGGCCCGCGAGGCCGAGGCCGCTGGTGCCGAGGTCGTTGGCTCCGATGACCTGGTGGCCGCCATCCAGGCTGGCAACATCAACTTCGACGCCGCCATCCCCACCCCCGACCAGATGAGCAAGGTCGGTCGTTTGGGCAAGATCCTGGGTCCCCGTGGCCTCATGCCCAACCCCAAGCTTGGCACCGTCACCATGGACGTGGCCCGCATGGTCAAGGAACTCAAGGCCGGTCGCGTCGAGTACCGTGCCGACCGTTACGGTATCGTGCATGTGTCCATCGGCAAGGTCTCCTTCCCCGAGGAGAAGCTGATCGAGAACTACGCCGCCCTTCTCGAGGAGATCATCCGCGTGAAGCCCGCGGCCGCCAAGGGTCGTTACCTGAAGTCCATCACCTTCGCGTCCTCCATGGGCCCTGGTGTCCACATCGACACCACCCGCACCCGTGCGTTCATGGAAGAGGATGCCGAGTAGGCGAGGGAAGCGCTCGACTGTCCTGACTTCGTGATGGATAGTTGACGAAAGAGAAAAGAGAAGGGGGCATATCTCAACGGTGTGCCCCCTTTCTGCTAAAGTCTCAAGCATCGTCGACCCCGTGGGGGTCGTATTGGGATCGAAAGGTGGAACCGTGAAGAAGACCGTGTTGATCGCTACCGTGATGGCGCTCGTCATCGCCGCAGCGGGTCTCGTGTTGGGCGGCTGTGGCAAGAAGTCCTCGGGTGACGTGGCTGCGACCGTTCGTGGCGAGAAGCTCATGGAGTCCACCGTCACCGATTACATCCAGGATTATCGCGCGAGCAATGCTCTGGAGGGTGACGAGGACTGGGCCAACTACCTCTATATCAACGGCTATACGCCCGAGACCCTTCGCGAGAACGTGATCGAGTACTTCGCCGACCGCATGGCCGTGCAGCAGGCTGCCAAGTCCAATGGTGTGCAGATAAGCGATGAGGAAGTGCGGGAGGGCATCGCCCAGATGCGCGCGCAATACGGTTACACCGATGACGCGTCGTGGAATCTCGCCCTCCAGAACATGGGCTTCACCGCTGATCAGTTCGCCGAGGAGATGCGCTACACCATGCTCGAGGAAGCTCTTCTCGACAAGGCCGTGCCCAAGGTGGCGGCCAGTCAGGAGCAGCTCGAGGAGATGGCGGCCACCTATGGCGCCGGTTACGCCGGCAAGCGCTCCAGCCACATCCTGGTAGCCGATGAGGCCAGTGCGCAGGCGATCCTGTCGCGTCTGCAGCCCCAGGTGGAGAACCCCAACTTCGCCGAGACCTTCGCCTCCGAGGCCAAGGCCAACAGCATCGACACCGGTAGTGCCGCCACCGGTGGCGATGTGGGCTGGGATTGCATCACGCCCTTCGTGGCTCCCTACCAGGAGGCCCTGGACAAGCTGGAGCCCGGTCAGCTCAGTGGTGTCGTGAAGAGCAACTACGGCTACCACATCATCTACTGCACCGAGGAATTCAAGGTGGAGGATGATCAGGCGGTGAGCGTCCAGGACATGCCCGAGAGCATCAGGGCACAGTTCGAGGTGGACGTGAACGAGTATCTGTACGACCAGGCCAAGAACGCGTACCTTGATCAGCTCAAGAGCAATTACGAGTTGGTGGTCAACGACATGCCCAAGGGACTGCCCTACGACGTCGACATGTCCCTTGCCGCCACTCCCAGCACGTCGGAGTAGGGGAGCGTCCATCACCATTCGCGGCGGGCGTGTTGACATGTCGCGTCGCAGGTGAAAGAATACGTACTCGCGCGTCACGCGCATTTGAAACGTCGAATAGGTCACACACTTGAGACAGCCGGTGCCCATGTGGCTCAAAGCGAAAGCGCCAGCCGAGGTGGTTCGAAGAAGAAACCTCTGAGGTCCAGACTGTCTTGTGGTCTGGACCTTTTCATTTTGTTGGAAACGAAGGGAGGTGCAACTGGATATGCCTACTCAAGCTAAGGTTGCCACAGTGCAGCAGGTCAAGGAGACCCTTGACAAGTCCGCTGCCATCTGGGTGGTCGACTACAGCGGCCTCACCGTGAAGCAGTTCGAGGAGCTCCGTCGTGAGCTTCGCAAGAACGATGCGGAGATCAAGGTCGTCAAGAACACCCTCCTGGGTATCGCCCTCAAGGACAAGGATCTCCCCAGCATGGAGGAGCTCCGTCACGGCCCCAACGGTTTCGTGTTCTCCTTTGGTGATGCCGCCGCTTCCGCCAAGGTCATCAAGGCTTTCGCCAAGGCGAATCCCAAGATGGAGATCAAGGGCGGTTACTTCGAAGGCCAGGTCCTGGATGCCGATGGTGTCCTGGGTATCGCCGATCTGCCCAGCAAGCCCGAGCTCATCGCGATGTTCGCTCGTCTGCTCAACGAGCCCATGGCCATGTTCGCTCGTGGTATCGCGGGTGTCGCCGACAAGCTGGATCCCCAGCCCGCGGAAGTCGCTGCGTAATGCAGCATGAGCGCTGGATGAGCTGTCCGGCGTGTAAGTGTCCGGCAAGGTGCCGGGCGTTGGAATCAGACGATGGACGGAAACCATCGCTAGTGTTTAGGAGAAACTGAAATGGCTGTTACCAAGGAAGAGATCATCGAGGCTCTCAAGGGCATGACCGCCCTCGAGCTCCGCGACCTGGTCAAGCTCGTTGAGACCACCTTCGACGTGTCCGCTGCCGCCCCCGTGATGGTGGCCGGCGGTGCCGCCGAGGCTGCTCCCGTGGAAGAGGAGAAGACCAACTTCGACGTCGTTCTGGATGGCTTCGGCGACAACAAGATCGCCGTCATCAAGGTCGTCCGTGAGCTCACCGGCCTTGGCCTCAAGGAGGCCAAGGAGGCTGTCGAGAAGGGTGGCGTCCTGATCGAGGGTGCTGCCAAGGACAAGGCCGAAGAGGCCAAGGCCAAGATCGAGGCCGTGGGTGGCGCTGCCTCCCTCAAGTAGTCCTGGCTTGGACTGTTCTTCTCGAAGGCGCCCTGCGGGGCGCCTTCTTGCATATTGCTAGGGACGCGGCTTTTTGAACATGGCCTGATTGCGTAGAACTGTTGGCCTGCCCCCCTGGATCAGGTCCAGGTCCAATGGTAGTCGCCAGAGCGGGCAGGGTATGATTACCCGCGAGCAGGAAAGGGGTGTATCGATTTGAAACAGACCAAGTACACGACGGAGCAGATCATCAGCGCACTTCGCAAGTCGGAGCTGATGATCGCACAGGGCAAGAACGTCAAGGAGTGCTGCTGAGGAACTGGGCATCGGCGAGCAGACGTACTGTCGCTGGAGGACCAAGTACGGTGGTTTGCAGACGGGGGAGGCCAAGAGGTTGAAGGAGCTCGAACAGGAGAACGCCAGGTTGAAGAAGCTGGTCGCGGATCTGAGTGTGGACAACGCGATCTTAAAGGAGGTCGTGGAGGGCAAGCTTCGTGACTACCTCGCGAGCGCGGGCGTGACGACGCTCTTCATCGAGCCGGGCTCCCCCGGGGAGATAAGGGTATTGCGAGAGCTTCAACTCCAAGATGCGCGATGAGTTCCTGAACAT
>JAFRFV010000202.1 GCA_017434185.1 Coriobacteriales bacterium | reverse complement strand
TGATGAGCTCATGGGTGATGCCGCTTGTGATGTGACCGAAACCGTTGAAGATCCTCTCCCAGTGCTGCAGGTGGAAGAACACGGCGATGCCACCGATGACGATGATGGCGATGTTGGTGATGGCGGCCAGCTTCTGGAACTTGGCGCTACCCTTTCCCAACAAAGCCATCAGGCTCTGCATGAACAGCAGGCCGCCAGCCAGGCACAGTGCGAGGGTGAAGATGACGAGAGGCCATTGAGTTTCCATTTAGTTTCTCCTTTCCTCTCTTAACCTTGCCACTTCTTGTTACGCAGGATATAGCGGAAGCTGGGGCCGTTGCCAACATCCGGCAGGTGATAGACATCGGCATCGCCGAAGGGACGGACGCTCTCCCCCAGCGTGACATGCTTGGCTCTCATCTGCTCATAGCTGATGCTCTGGCCATCGACGGAGTCGTTGACCGCTTCCGCAGGGGCGATACCCTCGAACGTCTTGATGCCCTTATCCAGATCGCCGAAGTAACGCGCACGACCACCACAGGCAACGACGCACTGGGGCAGGCTACCAGCCTCGACCAGCTGGTTGCACAGGGTGCACTTCTCAACAACCTTCTCGGTCTTGTTCAGATAACGCACGCCGTAGGGGCATGCCATGACGCAGAACTGGCAGCCGATGCACTTCTCCTTGTCGATCTGAACGGAGCCATTGGCAACCTTCTGGGAAGCGCCGGTGGGGCAGACCTTGACGCACTCAGGCTTGGCGCAGTGCTGGCAACCAAGAGGCAGGAAGTACATCTCGACATCGGGATTGATGGCACCTTCGTACTTGGGATTGGGGCCGATGCGCAGGACCTTGGTCCAGAAGGAACCCAGCGGCACATCATTGACGGTCTTGCAGGCGGTGCAGCAAGCGAGGCAACCAACACAACGATTGAGGTCGGTGACGATAGCATTCTGAGTCATGGCTACTCCCTTCCCTCATAGTCAGGCAGCCACTCTGCCAAACGCGGATCCGTCGCACTCGAGATGATCTCGATACCCGCAGTGTCAACGGGGATGATCCTGCCGTCGGGGCAGTTCTCGGGTGTGCACTTGTAGACCTTCACGGGATACGCACGCAGCTGCGACTCGCCGCAGATGGGATCCTGCGCGTCCTTATCCACCAAGCAGTTGATGGAGCAGAGCTCGTAACCCTTGGTATAGGATTCGCTCTCAGGGAACCACCACTGATGCTCGGCGTTGATGATACCGGGCTTGATGCCGGGATACAGATCGACGACCTGGCGCACCTTGCCCCACTTGGATTCGATCCAGACCCAATCGCCTTGATCGACACCCAATGCCTTGGCGTCGTCGGGATGCAACTCGACGCGCGGGACGGGCCACAGCTCACGGCACCACGGGAGTTGACGGTGCTCGTTGTGGAAGTACACGGGGATACGGCGGCCGGTGGTCATGTTGAGCGGATACTCCTTGTAGAGATCCGGCGTGCTGATGGGGCTCAGCGGCGGCTCCTTGTACTTGGGCAGCGCGAGCTCCTCGATCTTCCAGCTGCCGGTCCTGCATGCGCCGGAGCTGGTGGGCTCGTCGGGAGACAGATAGGTTTCGATGATCGTAGACCACATCTCGACCTTCATCGTAGGAGTCTTGAAGCCGGGCATCTTGTCCCACATGTTGGGACGACCGACCCTGGAGCTGGAATCTGGATTGCGCTCATAGCCCATGAGGTAACGACGATACGTACCCCAGTCCTCGACCCTGATCTCCTTGATGCTCCAGAAACCATGCTTCTGGAAGACTTCGCAGAGTTCGTTCCAGTCCTTCGCGAGACCGGTCTTCTTCGCATCGCTGTCCAAAACGACCGACCAAGGCTGATCCCATGCATCGCCGCTCTTGGGATCGAAGAACGGGGTGCCCATGTACTTGTAGAGCTTCTGGACGATCTGGCCCTCGTAGAGAGCATCGCCCGGGCATTCGCAGCATTGCTGAGCGACACCGGTGTGACCGGTGGAACCCTGGGAGGTGCGGATGAAGCCGGGAACCTCCATCCAGTGGGAGCACGGCATGACCACATCGGCGATACGGGCAGTGGGGGTCTCCCACAGATCGACGACCACCAGGAAGTCCATGCTCTTGAGGGCCTCGAAGCCATAGGTCGCATTGGACTGGTTCATGAAGTCGCCGGAAACGCACATGGCCGCGCGCACGGGATACGGGGTCCCCTCGTGGGCGGCATCCCAAATTGAGGTGGCGTCAGTCCAAGCGTCCCACCAACGGGTAAGCGGGAACCTGTCGATACCCACCATGTTCGAACGGGACTCCCAGTTGGACTTCTGCGCGCCGCTCGAAGGAGCGCTGTAGGGCGGGAAGCTGCTGCCCAGACCGGAACGGGTGACGCCGCGGTTGCCTCCGGGGACGTCGTAGTTGTCGGTCATGAAGAACAGCAGGTAGATGGTGCGGAAGGTTTGGATTGCGGTACCGGCCTGCTCGGGAGCAAGCTGAGCGTTCAAGCCGCCGTTGCCAAAGCGGTCATCGACTCGCGTCGCCCAAGCAAGGCAGGATTGCTCGATCAGGTTGGCATCGACATCGCAGACCTGCGCAGCCTTCTCAAGCGTCCAATCCTTGACGCACTCATCCCAATACATCTGCCAGACGGTTTTGCATTTGACCTGACGCCCATCCTTCAAAGTGACCGGGAAGCCATCGCCCTCGCACCACAGGGCAGGATCGATGCCCTTGGGGCCAGCGGGGATGTCGGGCACCCAGCCGCCGTACTTGTACTTGAAACCGGTGGTGGGATAGTCATGCTCGGTCTGGCCTTCCCACAGATCGACCTTCTCGTTGCCGTTGTACCAAGCGAGCGAATCGGTCTCGTTGTTCCAGACCATGAACTTGTGCACATCGCCACCCTCAACCAGATCGCTCTCCTTCAGGAGGCGGGTCTTGAGTTCGAACGCCGGCGAAGCGTTGCAGGAGACTCCCAGCCATCCTGACCGCTCGACATCCGGGCAATACAGGAACGGAGCATTGGACCAGAACTTCACGAGTGTGTCGTTGTAGAGTTCGCGGTCCATGACGATACGGGTCCAAGCGTAAGCGATGGCTTGGTCGCTGCCGGGACGGATAGCCAGATGGTAATCCGCTTCCTTACCTGCATTGCAGATACGGGGGTCGATCGAGATGAAGCAGGTGGAACCCTGGATGACCTCATTGATGGTACGGCAGGAATCATCATAGTTCGACTGGGTCTGGTCAGTGCCCCACTGCACATAGACTGACGGACGGTCGACGTTGGCCATGAAGTGGATACCATTCTGGATGGTGAGCGAACCGGCCTCACGACGGGGACCCTTGCAGATCTGATTCGCAGCGTGCATGTTGGGCGTCTTGAAGAATGAGCCCAGACCACGGGATGCGGTGTTGGCCCAGATACGGCTGGTGCCGCACATCTGCATCAACGTGGGCTTGCCGTACTTATCCTGCGTCGTGTTGATGCTCTCACACATGATCGTGATCGCCTCATCCCAGCTGATGCGCACCCAACCGGGATCATTGTCACCCTTGGGGTTGGAACGCTTCTTGGGATAGCGCAGACGATCGGGGTGGTAGGCGGCCTGAATGGACGCTTGGGACTTGGTGCAGCAGTTACCGAAGGAACCCCAAGCGGTATCATCGCCTTCGATCTTGACCACACGCCCCTCACGAGTGGTCACCCAGACACCGCACTCCATCTTGCCGCATGCACGGCACATGGTACGGATGTGCCTGGTGTTCCCTCCGCCGGCTGCTCCCGTCGTCTCTTCTGCAAGAGCCTGCAACGGAGCTGCCGCGATGCCCGATGCGGCGAGCACCGTGCTTACCGCAGCCACCTTGAAGAAGGAACGACGTGTTAAGTTGAACTTCGACATACCTCTCCTTTCCTCCTAGCGATAGGACAACTCGAGGATAGGAGAGAAAGACCGCCGCTACATCCCATGAATATGATGGTTGTTGTCTTTTGCTATTGCATTTTTTGGTGATAGACGTATATACCAGTTTTTGGTGTATACCATCGCGCAGGTATTCCCGTAGAATCACTGCAAGGGATAAGGGGGGGCGCGATGAACAAGAACGATCTCAAGCTGATACTGGGTTTCGCAATCTTCCAGCTGTATGTCTTCTTGAGCCTTGGATTCTTGAAGGTCTTCTTCGTGGGCGACGATGTGGACGACTCGGGTATCCTCCTGTACTGGGGGTCATCCATCGCCAACATCCTCTCGCTTCTCATCTGTGCAGCGCTGCATGACAAGCTCGCCAAGGCGATCGACAGTAAGACAGCGCTCGTCGTCGCAGGGCTTCTCTGTGCATTCGGAACACCTCTGTTGAGCCTCGCGCCCGCATCACACGCGGCCTTCATGATCCTCCTCGTGTTGAGCAGCATCTTCACCGGTGTGGGCACAGCGCTCTTCTACTTCCAACTCGCAAGCCGCTTCATCACGAGCGACGAGAAACGCGCGGTATCCAACGTGTTCTACGCCTATTGCCTCTCCTTCCTGCTCTCGTCCATCTTCGGCTTCGTCAATGGCGTATTCGCGGTTGTCTTCACATCGCTTCTCCCCTGCATCATCGTCATCCTCCTGCTCGACGAGCCATCAGGTGGTCTTTCCGTGAGCGCGGAGAAGAGCATGACGGAGGAATCCAAGAAGGAGCTCACTCCGCTGCTGGTCAAGCTCTGCATCAGTGTTCTCGTATTCTCCTTCTGCTCCGGCATCATGAAGAGCGTCTTCCTGCGTACACCGACGATGTGGAACATCAGGGTCGCTATCCTGATCGCGGGAGTGACGCTTGCCGTGATGGCGCTCGTCGCGATCCTGCGCTCGACTGGTAAATCGATCGACGCGGTGATCATCTACCGGTGCGTGTTCTTCGTCGCCATCGTCTGTATCACATTGTTGATCCTCGATGGCGAGCATGCAGATGACGCACGTGCCATCCATCGTGTTTCCGGCGAGCTATTCCGTTGTCTGCTGTTCATCTTCTGCTTGCGGCTCTGCCAGCGTACTCATTTCCACCCCCTGGCGGTCTTCGGTTCGTTGCTGGCGCTTTCGAAGATCGGATCATTCGCCATGGGGAGGCTGGGCGCAAGCATCCTGGAAACCTATGGCGCGACCACGCAGGGACTCCTGCTCATCGTCATGTTGGCGGCGCTGTATCTGTTCATCTTCTCCGAAGAGGACGTGCGCAACCTGATGGAAACGAGCCACGTCGTAACGAGCCTGAAGAAGGCCAACAAGGAGCGCTGCGAAGCCCTGGCGAAGAAGACGGGCCTCACCCCGCGCGAAGCCGAGGTCCTGGAGCTCTACAGCCAAGGCAAGACGCTCGCCGTGATCGCGGAGACCATGCACTTATCGGAGAGTACCGTGAACATGCATCGCAGGAAGATCTACACGAAGCTGGGCATCCACAGCAAACAGGAATTGCTCGAGCTGCTCGAACACGAAGAACAGGATTGAGTGGGATAAGCGCCGCGCTTATCCCCTAGTTCCCGTATTGGTGGCTGGGGTGCGTCTCCACGCGCTTCCACAGATACACGCAGTAGGAGATCGCCACGACCAGGACCAAACCGTGGACAGCCACATTCAGCGCGAACGACACGTCTCCATTGCCCAGCACCGCGAACACGTCAGTCAGACTGTGCGCGAGGATACAGGGCAGGAGGCTGCCGCCCTTGTAGAAGGCCAGCGTGAAGACGAAGCCCACGGCGATGGCGTAGACCACCTGCACGAGCGTCTCGGTCAGCGCGTGCCCGGTGAACAGGTTCAGGATGTGTCCGAGCCCGAAGGTGACGGCACACACGATCACGGCGACCTTCGCGCTTCCGTTCTTCAGCATGGCCTTGAACAGGAATCCGCGGAAGATGAGCTCCTCGGCGAAGCCAACCAAGGCCATCGACACGAGCGCGAAGATCAGGCCAGGCACCTTGTAGCCGGGGGCGATGCCCGCCGCAAGGTTGCAACACGCGATCAGCCACAGCGGGATGAACCACAGCATGGCCTTGTTGTTCTTGGCCCAGCTGGCCAGGCCGTATTCCTTCATCAGGCCGTTTCTCCAGACGAAGATGAACATGACCGCGGAGATCACGATCAGGCCAAGCATCATCCAAGGGCTGTCATCGCCCAGATTGCGCAGGGTCCCCATCACGACCAGGTAGATGACGATCCAGACGATCGCGAACGTGATCTCGCTTTTCTCATACAGCTTCTTCATCGTTTCCCTCCATGCTCGCGGCGGCCACCGCACCGTTCCACGCGCGCTCCAGATGCCCGGCAATCAGCGCCTCGTCGAACTCGAGCGCATTGTTGGCGATGATGCTCGCGTACCCATGCGCGAACAGCGCGACGGTCAGGAACACCGCCTTGGTCCTGTCCATATCCATACCCAGCCCCTCCTGCATCGCGAAAAGGACCGGGGCCAACTCCGGTGAATCGATCATGTCCAAAAGGTTGCTCTCCGCCGCATACCCAGACTGGAACAGGAAGCGGAACAGCTGCGGCTCCTCCACGGCGAAGCGGATGTAGTTCAAGCCGATGCTCAGGATCGGGTCCTGGTCGTCGGGGCAACGCATGAGATACTCCGTGTGGAAGTGGTCGACCCGGGAATACGCCGCGCGCTTCAGATCCTCCATCGTCGCGAAGTGGTACATGACCGGCTGCGTGGAGCAACCGAGCTTCTGCGCGATGGCGCGAGCGTTGAGCGCCTCCAGCCCCGCCTCGCGCACGATCCCCGTGGCCGCGTCCACGATCATCTCGCGCGTGACCTTGCTCTTAGGCGGCATATCGTCACCTCCTTTTGATGTATAACATTTGTTATATAACGAGGATTATAGCGGCGCCTAAGGCAGCTGGCAAGCACGATCCATGGGATAAGCGCCGCACTGCCGCACCTACAAGCGAGCGCCGAGCTCCCGCTGTACGATACGACGCATGCAGGCAAGCAATCGGTACTCACGCTCGTTGAACACCGGGAGCTCACCGCGCTCCCACGCTTGCTGCACCGCCTGACGACAGACATCCCTGAACTCCGTCGCCGATCGCTCGAAGCAGCGCAACACGAAGTCACCTTGCCCGCGGGCGACATCCACGCCATCCGCCGTGAGTGTCCAGGAGACACGGCTCCAGTCCAGTCTGCGGAACGACTCCTCGCCGCCATCGAAATGAAGCTGCAGGATGTGCGGCATGCCCTCCGCAACGAGCTGTTTCTCGAGCGTTTCAACGCTCATATACATCTCCCGTTTCAAAT
>JAFRFV010000201.1 GCA_017434185.1 Coriobacteriales bacterium | reverse complement strand
GCTGGGCCGCGCTGAGGGCCAGGACGTGGGCGGCTACGCCATCACCGTGACCGCCGAGGCGAGCGCCAACCCGAACTACACCGTGACCGTCGAGGGCGCCACCTTCACCATCACCCCGGCCGCCATCACCATCAAGGCCGAGGACAAGACCAAGGTCTACGACAACGACGCCAGCACCGATCCGGAGCTGACCGCCGTCATCACCGGCGTGCCCAGCAACGGTGTGGACCCGACCTACTCGCTGGGCCGCGCTGAGGGCCAGGACGTGGGCGGCTACGCCATCACCGTGACCGCCGAGGCGAGCGCCAACCCGAACTACACCGTGACCGTCGAGGGCGCCACCTTCACCATCACCCCGGCCCCTGTTACCGTGACTCTTGCAGGTAAGACCAGCACTGTCACCTACAACGGAGCTGAGCAGACGTTCGGTGATTACAGCGTCTCCATCGATGATGCGACCGGTACCGCGACCCATGGTATCTACGATCTCGTGGATATGCCCCAGGCTGCTGGTATCGACGCTGGTTCGTATTCCATCGGTCTGACCGCCGCCAACATCAAGGCGAGTTCCACTTCCGGTAACTACGACATCACCTTCGTTGTGACTGACGGCTCGCTCACCATCGAACCCGCGGATCTCACGATCACCGCTGTCCCCAAGACCTACGCCTTCAACGGCTCCGCTCAAGGCCCGGCTGGCACCTATAGCTCCGGCTTCGACAGCTACGTGACCGTCAGTGGTCTCCAGGGCGGTGACACCCTGAGCTCCATCACGCTGTCCGGTTCCAAGACCAACGCCGGCACCTACAGTGGCGAGATCGTGCCCTCCGCTGCGGCAGTCACCTTCAACCACAGCACCACCAAGACCATCACCGACAACTACAACGTGGCCTACAACGCCGCCGATCTCACCATCGACGGTCTCGATGTGGTCGTCACCATCACCGGTGAGCCCATCGAGGCTACGTATGATGGTCAGGAGCACACCGCCACCTGGAGCATGTCCGCTGACAACAGCCTGTTCGACACCGCCACGATGGTCTCCACCACGGCACCCGCCAGCGTCTCCCTCACCAACGCCGGCGAAGTCGCTCTTGGCTTGACGCCCGATCAGTTCAGCAACACCAGTGGCAACTTCAATGTCACCTTCAACGTCGCACAGGATGCCACGGTCAAGATCAATCCGGCTCAGGTCACCGTCACCGCGGATGACATCAGCAAGGCCTACGGCGCCAGCGATCCCGATCTGACCGTGACCATCACCGGTCTTGTTGGTGATGACACCGTCGACTACAGCATCAGCCGTGAGCCCGGTAGTGCGCCCGGCACCTACACCATCACCGTCACCGGCCCGGCCGAGCAGGGCAATTACATCGTGACCTTCGTGAACGGCAAGTTCACCATCGGCGCCATGCCTCCCGCACCCGAGCCCGAGCCCACTCCGGAGCCCGAGCCCTCGCCCACCCCCGAGCCTGCGCCCACTCCGCAGCCCGCACCCACCCCGGCTCCTGCACCTGCGCCCAACCCGCAGCCCGCGCCTGTTCCCGAGCCCGATGATGGCGGCTCCTGGTCGCTCGCCGACCTGCTGCTCACCGGTGGCACCTCGCTCATGTCCCTGATCATGCTGGCTGGTGCTCTGCGTCGCAAGCGTGATGAGGACGAGGCCGCACAGGCTGCTTCGGGCATCAGGGCCGCCAGTCCCGCCGGCACTGCACCGGATGCTCCCGAGACGCTCGACCAGCACCGTGGCATGCGCGTCGCCAGCCTGGTTCCCGCTATCGGCTCCATCCTGCTGTTCATCTTCACGCAGGACATGACCCAGCAGATGGCGATCTTCGACAATTGGACCATCCTGTTCGCGCTCGTCACGCTTGGCCAGGGCGGACTCGCCTACGCCTCCCGTAAGAGGAAGCCGGAAGGCGACGACGCAAGCCCGGATACGCCCGCTAACGCGTAGCGCTTATCCACATCACACGGAAAGGGGCCGCCCCGCTTGGGACGGCCCCTTCTTCTTGACGGATTCGTAGCAGATACGTTGCGACGATATATCGAAATCTCATTTTCGCTTGTTCGGACACGCGTGGGACGGTAGTGTTCGCATCAACGGGGCGCTTATCTGTACGGCGAAATCCTCGCGCCAACCACCACAGTACTGCCCGCGGCTATGCAGGGCGCCCCGTCGCTCTACCGCTCGTGAGAAAGGATGGTCACATGACCGATCGCGCTGGAATCATCGTTTACCTGGATGGAGACCCCATCGACATCATCGGTTTCGAGGGATGGCGTCCCGAGAAGACGTTCTTCGATGCCTTCGTCCAAGGTGCCCTGTTCAAGGACTGCAAGACCGCTGAGCAGTACTGCGCGCTGATCAGCGAGGCCCTGCCCGACTTCGACATCCCCAGCAAGGACGAAGTCGACGACTTCATCAACATCTGTGACTACTGCTACACCGTCGATCTCAACTCCGGCTATGTGTACCGCGGCCCCGGCGTTCTGACCGCCTTCGAGCTGCGCAAGATGGAGGAGGGCCGTGGCGTCATGGCGGCGCAGATGAGCCCCCACTTCGACGACCTGCTGGACAACAAGCGCAAGATCTCCTTCCTGGGCGAGGGCGTCCAGAAGGCGCTCGAGCTCATCCCCACCAGCACCCGCTTGGAGGACATGCTCTCCGCGCGCACGCTCAAGATCCTGCGTCATCGCCTGGGGTTCGACGACTAGCCCATCTGGGATAAGCGCATCAAGAAGGCCCGCACGATCGTGCGGGCCTTTTCGTTCGGGGCAGCTCTCAGAGGCCGCGGGCCTTCAGATCCGCTGCGATGCCGGTGTACAGGTCACAGATGTCCATGCCGCGCTCGCCCCGGGCGACCCCGGGGAACGCGCGGCGCCTGAAATCGATCTCATCCAGATGCGAGATACCGCGTCTCACCTGCGATTCCAGCACATGGGCGTTCTCGCCCCAGCATGCGCTCTCAACGCTCACGAGACCATCATTGGGGCCTTCGACGCGGTTGAGCACGTAGTTGGCGAACCACAACGCGAGATCGGAGCGCGGCGTTGGCATCACGAATGCATAGCTCTGGTAGAAGACGCCGGGAACATCGGGGTTCTCCTGATTGAAGCGCTCCATACCCTGGGTGGTGAAGCCTTCGCACACGGCCAGGAAATCCGGGCGCTTATCCCCTGCGATGGTACGCGTCCAGTTGTCCACGGCGAAGGCGCCCAACTTGAACAGGCTGCGCGGGAAGCGCATGAGGGCATCCATGGTCTTCGAACCGTGGTGCGGCGATGCGATGGTGGTGATACTGGCAACCTTGTCGCCATAGCCATGTGCGGACGCCAAGCCGCGCGCGTCGATGCCGCCCTTGGAATGCGCAATCAGATTCACCTTGGGAACGCCGGTCTCGTCCAGGATGCGGTCCACGGTCTCGGCCAGCATCTGGGCATTGCTCTGCGCCGTGCCCCAGGAATCCTGATGGCCAAAGAAGACCTGCGCGCCATGCTGCGCGAGCGTGCGGGGGATGCGGCCCCAATAATACGGTTTGCGTGTGTCGCGAAAGCCCACCCCATGGATCAGGACGATGGGAAAGCGGGTCTTGCAGGAGTCATCCAGCATGCGTCACCCCCAAACAGAACGCTCGGACTCCAAGATTCTAGAGTCCGAGCGTGGAATGGGCGCGTTCGCTTGCCAAGGTGTCGCGCGGATGCAACCGCGCTGTTGAATTAGGCAGCGGCCTTGGCGCGGGAGTTCTTCTTGACGAGCAGGATGATGCCCCAGATGACAAGGCCAAGCACGACGACGCACAGACCCAACAGGGCATCGTCGGCCATGGCGGCGGTGTCGGCGAGTTCGACGAAGGGTTCGCCCTCAGCCAGGCAGGCGAAACCATCGACACACCACATCAGAGCGGCGCCAGCATACATGAGCGCAAGGGCGCCGATGTGGTACTGCTGTGCGAATTCGGGCTTGAGGAAGCGGATCGCGACACAGATGATCGCAGCGATAGCGGTGATGATGAGCGTCATGACTATGCCCTTTCCTCGGCGGACTTGCCGGCCTGCAGTGCCTTGCGGATGGCGGGCGCGTGGTCGGCGATCAGCACCATGACCACCCATGCGAGTGTGACGAACACGGCCATGCCCACACCAACGGTGCTCATCTCCTGCAGCATGATGACGGTGTCGGCGGGGTCGTTCATCGCGGTGAGGAACGGCGGATACAGCACGACCTCGCCATGCCAGATATGCTCAAGGCACAGCAGCGCCGCGCCGCCCCAGAGCATACCGGTGAGCCAGGAGAGCTTGGTCTTCCAGGAGAACTTGCCGGACTCGGCCAGCTTGGCTTCGGCGGCGGGGTCTGACTTGGCCTCGACGCCCTTCTTCACGATCGAAGTGACGATCGCCTCAGTGGTTGGAACAAGAAAGCATGCCATGATTCCTCCAGTCGCAGGTGTGTTACGAACTGTGTGTTCGTGTTACAAGCATCATAGCACCAGTAACATCTATTTCAAATCCGTAACACCTGAATGGAGCGCTATACTTACGCATACGAGATCGGAGGCAGAAGATTGATCGAAGAAGCAGTTGATAAGCGCTTGGAACAGACGGTCGATGCGGCCCCGGAGGCCCCAGCGGCCATCCAGGTGCGTGGTGCACGCGTGCACAACCTGAAGAACATCGATGTGGACATCCCTCTGAATCGCATCGTGGGCGTGGCCGGTGTCTCCGGATCCGGCAAGTCGTCGCTTGCGCTGGGCGTGCTTTACGCCGAGGGTTCCCGCCGCTATCTGGAGTCGCTTTCCACCTACACCCGCCGCCGCATGACGCAGGCTGCCAAGGCCGATGTCGACCAGGTGCTCTACGTACCCGCGGCGCTCGCGTTGCACCAGCGTCCGGGTGTGCCGGGCATCCGCTCCACCTTCGGTACGGGTACCGAGCTGCTGAACTCGCTGCGCCTCATGTTCTCGCGCCTCGCCTCGCACCGCTGCCCCAACGGCCACATGGTTCCGCCGTCATTGGGTGTTGCCGCTGGCCAGGAACTCGTGTGCCCGGAATGCGGTGAGCACTTCTACGCGCCCGGCGCCGAGGAGCTCGCGTTCAACTCCCAAGGCGCCTGCCGCAACTGCGGCGGTACCGGCACCGTGCGTACCGTTGACCGCGCGGCGCTCATCCCGGATGAGTCGCTCACCATCGACGAGGGCGCGGTCGCTCCGTGGAACTCGCTCATGTGGTCGCTCATGACCGACGTCTGCCGTGCCATGGGCGTGCGCACGGATGTCCCGTTCCGCGATCTCACGGATGCAGAGAAGGAGATCGTCTACGACGGCCCCATGGTCAAGAAGCACATCTTCTATCACGCGAAGGGCGACAACGTCACCGCGGGCGAGCTCGACTTCACCTATTACAGCGCCGTCAACACGGTTCTGAACGCGCTTTCCAAGGTCAAGGACGAGAAGGGCATGAAGCGCGTGGAGAAGTTCCTCAAAGAGGAACTCTGTCCCGAATGCGGCGGAACACGCCTTTCTGAAGCCGCACGTGCTCCCAGGTTGCGTGGCCTGGGGCTCGACGAGGTCTGCCAGATGAGCCTCAAGGACCTGTGCGCTTGGGTCGCGGGCGTGCCTGGTTCGCTGCCAGCGGAGATGCGTCCCATGGCCAAGAGCATCTGCGATTCCTTCGCGGTGGTCGCCCAGCGACTCAACGAGCTGGGGCTCTCATACCTCACCTTGGACCGTGCCTCGTCGACGCTCTCAACGGGCGAGCGCCAGCGCATGCAGCTCGCGCGCGCGGTGCGCAATCGCACTACGGGTGTGCTCTACGTGCTCGACGAACCCAGCATCGGCCTGCATCCCGCCAACATCGTGGGACTCAATGGCGTGATGCACGACCTGGTGGCGGACGGTAACTCCGTGCTTCTGGTGGATCACGATCCACTCATCTTGGGTGAGGCGGACTGGATCATCGAACTGGGTCCCGAAGCCGGCGCGGCCGGTGGGGAAGTGTTGGCGCAGGGCACAGTGCCGCAGATCGTATCCAACCCGATTTCGAAGATAGGTCCGTTCCTTGCGAATCATGTCGCGACCGGTACGCAGGAGGGAGGGGGTGAGCGATATCCTAGCGAATCCCCCTTCCCTCCTGCGAACACAGCCGCAGACACGATTCGCATGGAAACGACCGCCATCCACACGGTCAAACCGCTCGAGGTCCTTATCCCCAAAGGCAAACTCACCGTGGTCACGGGTGTGTCCGGCTCCGGAAAAACCACGATGGTGCTCGAGAGTCTTGTGCCCGCTCTCGAGGCGATCACCGTGGATAAGCGCATGCCCGACCACGTGACCGGCATCGAGGCGCCCGGAATCGCGCGCGTGAAGTTGATCGACGCCACGCCCATCGGCATCAACGTGCGCTCGACCGTGGCGACCTATGCGGGCGTGCACGACGAGCTGCGCAAGATCTATGCGCGCAGTCCGGAGGCCAAGGCGCGCGGCTACAAGTCCGGCGATTTCAGCTACAACACGGGTTCGCTGCGTTGCCCCGTCTGCGATGGAACCGGGTCCATCAGCTTGGACGTGCAGTTCCTGCCGGACGTGGACATCCCGTGTCCGGAGTGTCGTGGCAGTCGCTACGCGCGTGCCGCCTACCAGGTGCCACACCGCAACAAGGCTGGTGAGAGCCTCAGCCTGCCGCAGCTCATGGACATGGATGTGAACAACGCCAGCTGGTTCTGCCGTGACATGAAGACGGTCGCTCCCAAACTCGAGGTCCTGTGCAGCCTTGGCTTGGGCTACCTGACGCTGGGCGAGGAGACGCCGTCGCTTTCCGGCGGCGAGGCGCAGCGTCTCAAGCTGGCGAGCGAGATGGGCCGCAGCCAGAGCGACACCGTCTTCGTGTTCGACGAGCCCACCATCGGCCTGCACCCGCTGGACGTGCGCACGCTGCTGGAGGTCTTCCGCACGCTCATAGCCAATGGGGCCACCGTACTGGTGATCGAGCACGACCTGGATGTGATCCGCCACGCGGACTGGATCATCGACATGGGGCCCGGTGGCGGCGATGACGGCGGACGCATCATCGCCTGTGGCACTCCGGCGCAGGTGGCCACGAATCCGGACTCCATCACGGGGCGCTTCATCTGAGCTGGTCACCTGGTCTATAATGTGGGGACCGTGGGTCCTTATCCCCAATGAAGAGGTGGTTCATCATGGGACTGTTCGATAATCTCAAGAAGGCCGTGGAAGATGTCGGTGCCGCTGCCAAGAGGGTGGCCCAGAGCGAGGAGGCGGCAGATCTCAAGCGTGGATTCCAAAGTGCGATGAGTGATGCCGGCAGGCGCATCCGTGAGGCGGAGAAGCCCATACACCGCAACACCACCGACGAGCCCCGCCCGATCCCCGCTGGCGCCAAGGTGCGCGTCGCCACCGCCAGTGGAGCCACAATCTACGGCTACGACACCAACGGCAACCCCATCATGGTGCCGGTCGAGACCAAGCTGATCAACGTGCTGGCTGCCGAGTTCCCGCAGTACACGGTCGTGAAGGACGTGTCGCCCACCACGATCGGTGGCGTCGGACGGTTCATGCCCTACAGCTTGGGCGTGTACGATGGTGACGTGCCCAAGCTGTTCATCATGATCGTTGGCAAGAACACCACGACGCACCGCGAGTACCGCTGGTCCAGGGAGCAGGCGGAGCGCGCGGGTGTGACCATGATCAACTTCGTGGCGCATTACCCCAACGAGATCCCCTACATTGTCGATCGTCTGCACCAGTACCTCTAGGGTACGGGCAGGTGCTCGAGGCGGGGAGGGCGGAATGCAGCGATAGCTGCGTCTGCGGTGGATGAAGCGCGACCCCATACGCTCAGCGGGCTTTGCAGACAGCCGGGTCACGTTCAGTCACGTACCATATGCATAGCATATTTCAAAGTTCTTCCGCCCTTCCCGCCACAGGAGTGGTGAGTCGTCATGGGTCTGATCGATGACCTCGCGCGCCCTGCTGAGTGGGTGCGTTTCCGTGAGGATAAGAACGGCTCTGGGCAGCTGAGTCGCGCTGAGCTGCAGGAGCTGGATGATTTCATCGCCGCCGCCGGCTATGAGCCGGTGGTCGCCGCCATGCGCGAAGGTGTGGCGGCGTTCGGCTACCCCAAGCGTATGGTCGTGAACAAGAGCGGCACGCGTAGGAAGCGCGTGGTGTTCTGCTATGACGCTGCGCAAACGTGGGTGCTCAAGCTCATGGCGCGCCTGCTGTACCGCTACGACGGTGGACTGAGCAGTGCGTGTTATTCGTTCCGCCGCGACCTGAGCGCCAAGAAGGCATGGGATCGCATCATGGCGCTACCGGACGTTGGCGGCAGCTGGGTGCTCAAAGCGGACATCCACGACTACTTCAATTCGATGCCCGTCGATCTGCTCATGCGAACGCTGGCTGATTTCGTGAACGATGACCCTGAGCTGCTCGCGATCCTGCGTGACATGCACCAGGATGAGCGCTGCTGGGAGGGCGGGGAGCTCGTGGCAGCGCGGCGTGGTGCCATGGCCGGTGTCCCCACCAGTGCTTTCATGGCGAATATCTTCCTGGATGACATGGATCGGCACTTCCTGGACCTGGGCGTGCCGTACTTCCGCTACTCCGATGACATCCTGATCTTCGCGCGAAGCGAGGGCGAACTGCAGCGGCTGCGCGATGAACTGGAACGTATCGTGGGGGAGCACGGGCTGGAGATGAACCCGGCGAAGACCGCGGTCTTCGCTCCGGGGGAAGCGTGGGACTTCCTGGGTTTCCGCTATGTGCAGGGGCGTATCGACCTGTCGCGGGCGACGGTGCAGAAGATGAAGGATAAGATCAAACGCAGCGCCCACTCGCTGTACCGCTGGCGCATGCGCAAGGGCGTGGACTTCGAGCGTGCGGCGCGGGTGATGACACGCACCTTCGAACGCAAGATATTCGATGTGAGCGGAACGCGCGAATTCACGTGGAGTCGCTGGTTCTTCCCGGTCCTGAGCTGCAGCGATGGTTTGCATGAGATCGACGAGTACATGCTGCAGAACCTGCGCTATCTCAAGAGCGGGCGCTACTACAAGGGCAACTACCGGGTGGACTACGAGCAACTCAAGGCGCTTGGATACAGCAGCCTGGTGCATGAGTACTACTGCTATCTGGAGGAATGCCGGGAGCTGGCCGAGTTCAACTCAGGCGTCTGAGCGGGGTGCATGGGCCGCGCGGGCCGCGCGGGCGGCGCGGGCGGC
>JAFRFV010000200.1 GCA_017434185.1 Coriobacteriales bacterium | reverse complement strand
GACTCATCATGGCCCGCCGTCTCACCTACGAAGGCGCCCATGTGAAGATGGTGCTCAATCGCTCCCACTTCAGCGGCGGCCTCAAGCGCAACATCGTGCAGTGCTTGGACGACTACGGCATCCCGCTGCGCTTATCCCACACCATCACCGCTGTTCACGGCCGTGCCCGCCTGGAGGGCGTGGATGTGGCGCAAGTCGACCCCAAGACCAAGAAGCCCATCCCCGGCACCGAGGAGTTCGTGCCCTGCGACACGCTGCTGCTCTCCGTTGGCCTGCTGCCCGAGAACGAGCTCACCCGCGCCGCCGGCATCCAGATGGACCGCAAGAGCAACGGTGCCGTGGTGGACGAGAACCTGGCCACCAGCGCGCCGGGCGTCTTCGCCTGTGGCAACGTGTTGCACATCCACGATCTGGTGGACTTCGTGAGCGAGGAGGGCGATCGCGCCGGTGCCGCCGCCGCGGCGTTCCTCGCGGCGGGTGCGGCGACCGGTGACCGAGCCACCTGCGTTCGCATCCTGCCCGGCAAGGGTGTGGGTTACGTGGTGCCCCAGCTGGTGCATCCGGATGCCCAGGGCAACATCGTGTTCCGCTTCCGCAGCCGCGACGTGTTCCGCAAGGCCACCGTCACCGCCACCGACCAGGACGGCAACGTGATCCGCAGCCAGAAGCGCCCCGTGATCCTGCCCGCCGAGATGGAGCAGTTCAAGTTGGCCGCGAACAAGTTGGAGGGCGTGACCCAGATGACCATCTCACTCGATGCCCAGGAGGTTGGCGTGGCGATCCAAGGCGCAGCCGCAGCGGCCAGTACCGAACCCGTCCCCGAAGGCTGCAAGGCCTACGACATCGTCTGCATCAGCTGCCCCACCGGTTGCCCGCTGCACGTGGTGGTGCGCGATGGCGCGGTCGAGAGCGTTTCGGGCAACAGCTGCCGTCGTGGCGTCGAGTACGCCAAGCGCGAGGTCCTGAGCCCCATGCGCATCGTCACGTCGCTGGTGGACGTGCGCGACCGCGAGCTGCCGGCGTCCTGCCGTACCGCCTCGCCCGTGCCCAAGGAACTCATCCCCAACGTGATCGCCGCCCTGCGCGAGGTCGAGCTCGAGGCCCCCGTGCGCCGCGGTGACATCATCTACGAGGATGTCTGCGGCACCGGCGTCGACGTGATCGCCACCAAGGACGTCGACTAGGGGCCGCCAGGCGTGTTAGTATTCCCCTGTCTGCGACTGCACCCCGTGCCCAGCTCCCTGATCAGAAGGAGGTCCCCCGCATGGCGAAGGCTCTCAAGAAACTCACACTCCTGCATTCCAACGACCTGCATGGCGACTTCCTGGCCGAAGAGGTCGACCACGAGCTCGTGGGTGGCGTCTCCATGCTCTCCGGCTACATCAACAAGGTGCGCCAGGAGGAGAAGAACGTCATCTACGCCATCGCGGGTGACATGTTCCGTGGTTCCGTCATCGATTCCGAGTACAAGGGCATCAGCACCATCGAGATCATGAACCTGCTGGGGCCCGACATCGTCACCATCGGCAACCACGAGATCGATTACGGCGTGCCGCACCTGCTGTTCATCGAGAAGTGCGCCAAGTTCCCCATCATCAACGCCAACTTCTACGTGCGCACCACGGGCACCCGCCTCTTCCAGCCTTGCAAGGTCCTGAAGGTTGGCGGCATGAAGATCCTCTTCATCGGCATCATCACCCAGCAGGTGGTCGATGCCGCCCGTAGCGACGAGCTCATCGGCACCTTCCTGGACGTTGCCGAGGCGGCGAAGGAAGTGGGCAAGATCTGCAACGCCTACAACGCCACCGACATCGACTTCACCGTGCTGCTCACCCACATCGGACACGAGGAGGACAAGGAACTCGCCGCGCTGTTGGATCCCAGCTGGGGCGTCGATGTGATCATCGGCGGTCACAGCCATACCTTCCTGGATGAGCCCGCCGTCGTGAACGGCATCCCCATCGTGCAGGCCGGCACCGGTACGGACCAGATCGGTCGCTTCGACATCTGGGTCGACACCGACCGCAACTGCATCGACCACTTCACCTGGACCACCATCCCCATCGACGACGAGCATTGCCCCAAGGACGAGGCGCTCGAACAGCTGCTCACCCAGTACAAGGGCAGCACCGATCAGAAGTACGGCCGCGTGCTGTGCCGCTTCCCACGCAAGCTCACGCATCCCGAGCGCAACCAGGAGACCGAGGTGGGCAATCTCTTCGCCGACATCCTCATGGAGAGCTACGGCGTGGACATCGCGCTCTGCGGATCGGGCAGCCTGCGCCATGAGCAGTTCGGCCCCATCGTGACCTACGGCGATCTGTGCGAGATGTTCCCCTATGACGACGCGAGCTACCAGATCAAGCTCACGGGTGCCCAGCTGGAGCGCGCCATCCGCCGCATCCTGCGCGATGAGGCCTGGGCCGGCCACACCGAGTTCTACCAGCTGTCCCGCGGCATGCATGTGAAGTACTGCAAGAGCACCCGCGAACTGCTCGAGCTCACCTTCCAGGGCGAGCCCATCGACCCCAACCGCATCTACAGCGTGTGCATCCAGAAGTTCCACTTCGTGAACACCTACGACTTCCTGCGTGTGACTCCCGAGGAGTTCGAGGCCAACGGCGCCGTGCGCGTGCTGTCCACCTCCTGCCGCGACGTGGTGGAGGAGTACATGGTGTCGCACAGCTTCCTGGACGCCCATCTGGAGGGCCGCTGGGAGCTCTTGGATTAGCCAGGGGATAAGCGCTCCCGTGCCCATGGACCAGACCGAACTACACAACCAGATCCTGCTTCGGCAGCTCTCCGACTATCTCAACGGCGATGCCACGGCCATCACGGCCGATGACATCGCCGCCGTGCTGCCCTATTGCGACGGCATCGAGGAGGCGTACGCGCTCCTGCTGGCCGCCGTGCTGGGTCTGGATGTCGCGAACGAACCCGAACACCATCTGCTCTACCAGCGCTACTTCCCGCTGATGGTGCACATGCTCGACCCCGCACGGGTGAAGGCCGATCCCTACTACCGCGACATCCGCTTCCCCGACTGCCGCGAGGGCAGCGTCGAGTTCTGCATGCAGCACTACCTGCCCTACGAGACCTTCGTCTGCGATGACCTGGAGCAGCTGCCCGACGGTCGCATCATCCCGCACATCGGCTTCTTCACCTGCGACTTCGCCTACCCCGCGGTACTCGAGGACGGCCGCCTGTGGATGATGGTCACGCCCAGCGAGATCGCCACCATGAGCCGCGACATCCAGGATGCGCACGGCACGGTGCTGGCATACGGCCTGGGTCTGGGATACTTCGCCTACATGGCCGCGCTCAAGCCGCAGGTGGACCGTGCGATCGTGGTGGACTGCAGTCCGCAGATCATCGACATCTTCCAGCGGCACATCCTGCCGCAGTTCCCCGATCCGTCCAAGGTAGAGATCGTCTGCGAGGATGCCTACATCTTCGCGGAACACGACATGGCCGCGACGGACGCCGATTATGTTTATGTTGATTTGTGGCACGACGCGGGAGACGGACTTGAGATGTACGCTCAGATGAAGGATTATGAACATCTGCTCCCCAACGCGGAGTTCCGCTATTGGATAGAACCCACCCTCAAGTGCTACTTGTAGGATCCAGATACAAAAGGTGATAAGCGCCCCTTGAAGCGATTCGTTACATGCGCCCTTCTGACAGCAGCCATGCTGCTCGCTTGCGTCGCCGCGCTTATCCCCAACAGAAGCGCCCAGGCTGTCGAGATCGAGGCCCGCGAGGTGGTCGAATACATGGAGAGCCGCGTGGGCGACGACTACAACGCCAATTGGTGTCTGTACTTCGTGCGCACCAGCTGGCAGGCCATGGGCGGACCGGAATCCACCACCTGCTGCGCGAGCAAGTACGGCGAGGAGCACGTGATCTCCAGCGATATGGACAACATCCCCGTTGGTGCCGATGTCTACTTCGTGGGCGGCTCCGTGCACTGCGACAACTGCGGGCGCATGGCCGGCCACGTGGGCATCTACGTGGGCGACGGCATGATGGTGCACAACTACGGCAGCACCATCCGCAAGGACCCTGTGGCCGAGGTGGCGCATTGGGGCGAACTCCAATGGCTGGGTTGGGGCTTCCATGGGGGTATCAGCATCACCGGCTACGTCGAGGACCCCACACCCATCGCCATCGGACAGCCCAAATACGAGCTCGGGCAGTCGGCGACCGTGGTCTGGGGCTCGTCCGCGCTGGCTGATGGCTACGAGCTGGAGATCATCGACCCTTGGGGCGAGCCGTACCTGAAGATGGATGTGGAGCCCGCCTCCGATGCCGTCATCAGCGGCCTCAAGCCCGGACGCTACCAGGTGCGCGTGAATGCCTCCAACTTCTACTGGACCCTGAAGGGTGATTACGAGCCTCTGCAGGTGGACTGTCCTGTGCTCAAGGGCTTCTCCACGGACAAGATGGGAAACCGCTTCGGGTACTTCAATGCCTCCGCACCCCAGTGGACGCCGGACCAGGGCGACAACCTGATCATGATGTGCAGCCTGCATGACTACGGGATGTACCATGACGCGCTGCGCATGAACGGCTTGGAGCACACGCTGTTGCTGGCCATCCCGGATGACACGCTCTCGGATGAACAGATGGACGCCGTCAAGGGCATGGGGCGCACCGTGGTGCTCATGTATGGGAACCCCGGCAGTGCGCTGATGGATCAGCTCGAGGGATTCGTGGGGGCCGGTAACGTCTATCTGCGTTAGTCCGCGGTTTCCGGCTTCCTGCCCACGTTCATGATCGCGATACCTGCCAGCACCAGGACGATGCCCAGCAGGCTCGCCCAACCGAACGCCTCATGGAACAGCAGCACGCTCACGAGCGTGGCGACCACCAATTCCCAGGTGGCGACGATGGAAGCCCTGCCGTTCTCGACCCCCTCCAGACCCTTGGTGTAGAACAGGTAGGGGAGCAGGCAGGTGACGATGCCCATGTAGAGCTCCCAGAAGATCACCTTCGCGCCGTGGCTGGCCGCGATGAGCCCCGGGACATCGGCGATGAACAGCGAGCCCAGGGCCGCGAAGAGGAATGTGTAGAAGGTGATGGTCAGGCTCGAGTAGCCGCGCTGCAGGGCATAGCGGCTGAAGATGCTGTACAGGGCATAGCCCAGACCGGAGATCACACCAAAGAGCAGACCGAGCCCGCTTATGTGCACGCCGCTGGATCCACTGCCTATGAGACCGGTCGAAAGGCAGGCGCCCAGCAGCACCAACACGAGCGCCACCAGTTTGCCGGGCGTGACGGGTTCCTTGAACAGGATGGCGCTCAGGATGACCACGAACATGGGCGCCAGGTACAGCAGCACCGCGGCGGCGGAGAGGCTCATGAGCTGCATGGCGTTGAAGTAGCTGTAGCTGAACAGCAGCAGGCTCACGATGCCGGTGCCCAGGAAGCACCACAGGTCGCGCAGCTTGATGCGGAAGACGTCCTTATCCCCTTTGATGAGAAGGATGATGGTGATGGCGATGAAGGCGATGCCTATGCGCGTGAGCACCAGCTGCCCCTGGCTCAGCGAGGCGCTCGTGAGCATGCGGTTGCCCAAGCCGGTGGTGCCCCAGCAGGTGGCTGCCAGAAGGACCAGCAGGTATGAACGCAACGTCTTCTTATCCATTCTCTGGATTCTCCCCTTGCCAGCGGGCGCTGTCATATAATTCAGTCAGAACCGGCGTCGTTCCATGATACGGCATGGAACGTTGCCCCGTAAGGAAAGGGGACCCCTATGGCCCGTTTCAAGCGTTCACTTGCCCTCGTTATGATGGCTGCGCTCGTGGTGCTCGCGCTGCTGGCGCTCGCTGGATGCAAATGGCCCTTTGGTGACGTTGGCGCCCCCGTCGACGCTCCGGGCAACAGCAGCACCCCTGCCAACCTGGATGTCAACGATCCGCAGGCGCCGCCCGCGACCAACGTGACCGAACCCGCGAACAACAGCAGCGAGCCCGTCGTCACGCCCCCGCCCGCTGCCGTCACCTACAACAAGAACATGAGCGTCGACCGCATCCGTGAGATCGCCAAGGCGGAGGGTTGCCAGCTCTCCGTGGCGCTTATCCACGCCAATCTGCCCAACTCGGTCGAGATCAACGACTGCCTTGATGGGCTCGAGACCTATGGCTTCGTCAAGAGCATCTACGGCGAGTTCTGGGTCGATGGTGAAGGTCCCGAGCTCTACTGTCTCATCGCCACCGACCCCAACGCCAAGGTGGTCATCTCGCAGTTCGATGCGACTGCCAATGGTGGTAAGGGCGGCGTTGGTATGAACCGCTATCTCACCAACCTGGAGGGTTCCGCCATGCTGGTGAAGGGCAACGTGAGCGAGACCATGCCCAGCTACATCGTGCAGGTCTATGATGCGAGCGGCAACGTGGTGCTCGAGTACACGCCCAGCATGAGCCTCAAGGATGGCAGCGTGAACACCGTGTGCCTGGATGGCACGAGCAAGGTGCTCGACTTCAGCCTCTAGCGGAAGGGACGCTCCATGGGACTGCAGCTTCTGGAGGACCGCATCCGCACCCTGGGCATCGTCAAGGACGACAAGACCATCCTGGTGGATGCCTTCCTCAACCACCGCTTGGATATGGAGCTGCTCAACGAGATGGGCAGGGCCTGGGCCAAGCTCTTCGCGGATAAGCCCATCAACAAGATCCTCACTTGCGAGGCCGGCGGCATCGCGCTCGCCGTCGTGGCGGCGCAGCACATGGGCGGCATCCCCGTGGTGTTCGCGCGCAAGACGAACCTGGTCAACGTGGATCCCACCGTGTACAGCACCAAGACCCTGAGCAGCTCCACCGGCAAGCTCACGGACATCGTGGTCGCCAGGAAGGCGCTGGGCACGGGTGACCGCGTGCTCATCATCGATGACATCCTGGGCAATGGATGCGCCATCAATGGGTTGATCGACATCTGCTGGGATGCCGGTGCCGTGATCGAGGGGATCACCGTGGCCATCGAGAAGGGATTCCAGCAGGGCGGCGCTTCCCTGCGCGACCGAGGCTATGATGTGCGTTCCCTGTGTACCATCGAGCGACTCGGTGCTGCCGGAGATATTCGTTTCAGGGGATAATAAAACGGCAATTGTTCAAGCACCCACTCGCGTGGGTGCTTGTTGGCGCACGTGGAACTGTCAGTACGGATTCCAAGGAGGACACGAATGGCGGACTACATCATCGCAACGGCATCCACTTCCGACCTGCCCAGGACTTGGCTAGAGGCACACGACGTGCCGTTCATCAGCTACGAGTACATCATGGGGGACGTGGCATACCAGGATGATTGCCGCGAGGAGACCCGTGCGGACATCTACGCAAGGATGCGTGCGGGCGCGCTGCTCAAGACTTCCATGATCAACGAGTACGAGTACATGGAGTTCTTCCGTGGCCTGCTCGCCACCGGCAAGGACGTGATCTTCCTGGATATGAGCCAGAAGATGAGCGCGTCATACGGCAACTCGCTGCTGGCAGCCAAGGAGCTGCGCGCCGAGTTCCCCAAGCAGCGCCTATACATCATGGATACCCGCTGCATCAGCGGTGGTCTGGGCACGCTCGTCGAGGCCATGGTGGAGCGTATGGAGGCTGGCGACAGCTTCGACCAGGTGATCGATTGGGGCGAGGCCAACAAGCTGCG
>JAFRFV010000199.1 GCA_017434185.1 Coriobacteriales bacterium | reverse complement strand
GAAGGTGAGGAAGGTGCCTTGTCGGTCAGGATGTAGGCGTCCATCTCCTCGGCCATGACCAGACAGGCGCCCAAGCCGGTGTTGGCGGAAACGTACCAATCGGTGTAGTTCGCGAAACTGGCGGCATCAGAGGTGATGCCCAGCTCCTGGGGCCACAGGGCGAGTTCCTTGGTGTGGGTACCACTGCCGTCACCACGGCTGATGAACTTGTAGTGACCATCGGAGATGGCCTTGACGGCATCCAGGACGTTGCTGCAGTTCTTGACGCCCGCGGGGTCGGCGGAAGGACCGCAGAGCACGAAGTAGTTGTACATGTAGCTCAAGCGCTCGGTCTTCATGCCATCCAGGACGTAGGAGAAACCATCGCTGACGAAGGCCTCCTCCTGCTTCTTGGAGTGCACCAGGATCAGATCGGCATTGCCCATCTTGGCGTTGGCGATGGCCTTACCGGTGCCAGCGGAGTAGACCTCGACCTTGTAGCCGTACTTCTGCTCGAAGATGGGGAGCAGGTAACCCAGCAGACCGGAATCGTTCACGCTGGTGGTGGTGGACAGACGGATGAGCTTGGTCTCATCGGTGGCCATGGGGATCTGGGCGGTGGAGACCGGACGGTCGTCCTTCAGATAGAACAGGTACTCGCCGTATTCGGCATAGCCGTAATCGGCGGCCAGCTGCTCGCCCTCAGCGGAGAGCAGCCAGTTGATGAGCGCGCTGGCGCCAACGGTGTTCAGCTTGACATCGTTGACGGCCTTGCCATCGGCATCCACGAAGGGAGCGTCGGGATTGACGGCCAGCAGGCTGTAGGTGTTGATCATGTTGTCGTCGGCTTCCATGAGGATGCAGGTGTCGACGACCAGGGACTTGTCGCCGTTGTCGGGGGTGGTGCCGTTGTCGACGACGGTGGTGTTGTCGCCGGGGGTCACGGTGTTCGTGTTGTCGCCGCCCTGCTGGCCGCAGGCAACCAGTGCGAACATCATGACGAGGGCGAACAACAGGGGAATGAACTTCTTCATCTTTCCTCTTTCCTTGCATTCGTTCGTGTCGATGCTGTATAAGACACTCGTGATGGATAAGTGCGCAGATTATTCAATTGTTTTATGGGCTGGATGTCAAGGAACACTTTCCCGGTCGCTCGTGGAGATTTCGCCCGGATGACCCTTAATGCATCTGTTACTAGAAGATGGATGGTTGCAGTGTTAATCTGTAATTTGATGGATTTCGCTCGGTGAGGAAGGTTCGAACGTGCGGACGATCAATGAGATGCGTGGCACCCGCGTCATGGGTGGTAAGAAGGGCAAGACCAAGATAGGAAAGATCACCACCACGATCTTCCATCCCGCGGCGCCCCGCGTGGTGGGTTACACCATCAAGCGCCCCGATTTCCTGTGGATGATCCAGCGCAAGGAGAAGTTCCTCGCCCTGGACGCCTACGAGGTCGTCGATGGGCGCATCAGGGCCACCAAGGGTGCGGAAAGCTGGGATGCCAAGGCCTGCGAGCGCTTGAAGATCGACTTGGATAAGTGCGTCATCTGGGAGAACATGCCGGTCAAGACCAAGGCCGGTTACGAGATGGGCTACGTGCATAACGTGCAGTTCGACGAGCGCAACGGTAAGGTCATCTCGCTCGAGGCAGGCGATGGTTACACCGCCAAGGCCATCCTGGGTACCTATACCATCCCCGTCGAGCAGATCGTGGGTTACAGCAGCGCCGGCTACCTGCTGGTCGAGGCCGAGGCGCGTGAAGCCACCGCAACCGGCGGTCTGGCTGCCAAGGCCGGCACCGCCACCGCCAAGGCGGGGCAGGGTGTCTCGAAGGCCGCCAAGAAGACCGGCGAGGCCATCAACGACGGCGCCTATGCGATCGGCAGCGCCATCGGCAAGCGTCGTGCCAAGAAGGCCGCCGAGGAAGCCGCGGAGGAGGCCGCCGAGCGCGCCGCAGAGGAAGCCGCCGCCAAGGCTCGTGCCGAAGCCGCAGCTGCAAGGGCCCGCGCCGCCGCACTCAACGCGCAAGCCGCCGCAGCGAAGGGCGGGGCCGCTCCCGCAGCAGCAGCGCCCAAGCCCGCTGCCACCGCGACTCCCGCTGCCAAGCCGGCCGCCGCGCCCGCTCCCAAGAAGGGTGGTGCCGCCAAGGCGCTGGGCAAGCAGTTGGGCAAGTCCAAGGGTATGTTCGCAGCATTCAAGGAAGAATATCAGAAGGGGAAGTCCGGTGACTGATCGCAACTCGAACGGCCGCAGCAGTTACAGTAGGGGAAACTACGGTTCCGGAAGCTCCGGTTCCCGTTCCCAATCGCAATACTCCCGTTCCGGTGCCCGCAGTACGTCGAGCTCCCGTGGCGGTGATAGCCGGGACATCGTGCCCGTCCGCGATCGCTCACGCAGCTCGGCATCGAGCGCCGCTGGCTCCCGCCGCAGCGCTGCCCAGCCGAGTGGCGGTTCCTACCGCCGCGCAGCCAAGGAAAGCAACAAGGCACGCCGCAGCGCATCCGCTTCCACTGCATCGCAGTACGCGTCGCGGTACGCACGTCACAGCTCCGCATCCCCCAACAGCGGGCGCTTCTCCCGCGGGAACGACCTGGAGCGCAGCGCCTATCTGTCCCAGCCGGTCAAGAAGCGCAGCAAGGCGCCGTTCATCATCCTGGCTATCCTGCTGGTTGCCGCCGTCGCCGGCGCCGGCACCTTCATCTTCATCAAGACCCGCCCCTTCGAAGTGACGGTCAATGGCCAGACCATGGAGGTCAAGTTCTCCACCAGTTTCCAGGACCTGCACGACCAGGGCTATCTCACCGCCGAGAAGGGCGATTTCATCGCAGTGGATAAGAGCGTCATCACCCCCGGTGGTGGCGGTATGTACAAGATCTATTGCAACGACCAGCTGCTCGACCCCAAGGAGTACAAGCAGCGCCTTCACAAGGACGACGTGATCACGGAAGCCCGCGGCGATGACGTCATGGAGGAGCATTCCACCCACGATGATGTGACGCCGTACACCACGGACATCCGCAGCAAGCGTCGCGATGGCGATGTGTACGATGCCAGCTTCGGTTTCTGGGTCTGCCCGGGCATCGACGGCCATCGTATCACGCTGGTGGGTGAGACCAGCGGTCTCACGGTCATCTCCGACGAGTCCAACGAGATGGTCCCCCGCACGTGGATGTGGGTGGGCGATCAGCGCTACAACTACGATAAGCCCTACATCTGCCTTACCTACGATGACGGTCCCGATCCGGACGACACGCTCGCCCTGCTCGACATCCTGTCCGAGTACGATAGCCATGCCACGTTCTTCGCGTTGGGCGACAACGTGGACGAGTATCCGGAGTGCGCCAAGGCCATCCTGGACCAGGGCAGCCAGCTCGCGACCCATACCCGTGACCACGAGTACTTCCACCAGAGCATCTTCGACGCCGACGAGATCAGGGCAGAGGTGACGGACGGCATCGCCTCCATCAAGAGCGCCACCGGCTATGAGACCACCTGCATGCGTCCTCCGGGAGGTTACTTCGCGCAGCAGGATGTCGAGACGCTCGACGGCGTCATCACCTCATGCGTTGGTTGGGATATCGACACCAACGACTATGTCAAGAGCCGTAGCGTGGAGCAGATCACCCAGACCTGCCTCAATCAGGCGTATCCGGGTGCCATCATCCTCATGCATGACGGTGGCGGTGGCGATCATCGCAGCGTCGAGGCCACGCGTGCCGTCCTTTCCGCGCTCACCGCGGAGGGCTATGTGTTCGTGACGGTCGACGAACTCATGTATCAGGTGAGGGTCTGCCTGGTCGAGGAAGGCGAGTTCCCCGCCAGCATCCTGGACTACTAGTAATCCTTGGGTTTGCCACACTCGCAGCATACCTTGTTGAACGTGCCCCGGAAGTAGCCACCGCAGTGCTGGCAGAGTCCCTTGCGTCGCCACAGGAGCCGGGTCTGGTTCTTCTGGTATGCCGTGCCCTCGAAAGCTTTGGGACTGATGTCCTGCGTGGGCGTGTACAGCACGATCTGCTCGAGTGAAGTGCAGAGGCCGAATGCATATCCGATCTTCGTGACGCTCGCGGGAATCACGATGGACCTGAGGGATCCGCATGCCCAGAATGCAGCGTCGTCGATCACCTTGAGGCTGTTGGGAAGCTGGACCTGCGCGAGAGAGCGGCATTCATTGAACGCATGGCTCCCGATCGTCGTGACACCATAGGGGATGACCACGGCTTTGAGCGACGGGTAGAATTCGAACGCGTTCGTTCCGATGGTCCTGACGCTGTTGGGGCTGGAGACGGCAGCGAGCGCGCTCATGTGCCTGACCGCACCGCTGGGGATAGCGGTGTTGCCAGGAGGGATGACAAGGGACCTGATTCCGCTGCGTTCGAATGCCCCGTAGCCGATTCCCTCGATGTTCGCAGGAAGGTTGATGGCGGTGAGCGCTGTGCAGTCCTCGAATGCGTGGAACGCGATGCTCTTGACTCCACGGGGGATATTGATTCGCGCGAGTTCCGTGCAGCCGGAGAAAGCCTCGTTCAAGATCTTGGTGACGGTGTTGGGCAGGGTCACAGATGTGATGTTCGCGCCTTTGAACGCACCCTGTCCGATCGCATCCACACCGTCGGGCACCACCACGTCACGACTTGCGCCCGAGTAGCCCATGAGCGTGCCGGCCTTGATGTCGAAGTCGGCGCCACGCGTTTGCACCACACCTTCCACCTTGACGGTGCCCATCATCTTCCGGGCGGTCTCGAGTGTGTAGCGGGTGCCACAGTGCTGGCAGACCAGCATG
>JAFRFV010000198.1 GCA_017434185.1 Coriobacteriales bacterium | reverse complement strand
TACTGCTCCCGCGAGTCTGTCGATACGCAGACTCGCTCGACAGACTCAATCGTCAGACTCGCGATATCTCGAGTTCAGCGGGCTCGAAATCGCCCCGCGAGTCTGTCGACCCGCAGACTCGCTCGACAGACTCGCGAGCCCCACTTTCGATTCTTGGCGCATATTCTTGGCGTGTCGGCGGTAGCGACGCTCAAAAGGCTACACGATTTACCCAATGAGTAAATAATCGACCACACGGCGCTAGAGGCGCCAAGAATCGACGCCAACTATCGTCAGCGCCCTCCCAAGGACTGTCCCCGATTGCGCAAACCAGAGCCGTCCCTCTTTGCGGCGGCGTGGAAGCTGCTGCGCTTGCGCTGGTCTGCTATGATTCGCAGCATGACAGCAGCGATCGAAGGAAACGAGGCGACATGAGCGGCAACGACGTGCGATTCGCGACGCGTGAAGAGTGCGACATCATCCTGGACTTCATCACACGCTTGGCGATCTACGAGCGCATGGAGGACCAGGTCGTCGCCACGGCCGAGGGGCTCCAGGAGAGCATCTTCGACCAAGGCCACGCAGAGGTGTTGTTCGCGCTGGAGGACGGCCAACCCGTTGGCTTCGCCCTCTTCTTCCACAACTATTCGACCTTCCTGGGTAAGGCGGGCATCTACCTGGAGGACCTCTTCGTCGATCCCGGGCATCGCGGTCGCGGACACGGCAAAGCGCTCCTCACACGTCTTGCGCAGATCGCCGTGGAGCGTGGTTGCGGTCGCCTCGAGTGGGCATGCCTCGACTGGAACCAGCCCAGCATCGACTTCTACCTGTCCTTGGGCGCACGTCCCATGATGGACTGGCACGTGTACCGCATAGATGGTGAACAATTGATGCGAATGGGCACGCATAAAAGCTGATATCGTTGCTTGAGACACGCTCATTCCTGGGCTAGAATAACCCTTGAGGGGGCCGTGATGGGGGTCACGGCAAGGGGAAGGGGTTCGTATGTTCTTCGTCACAGCCGAAAAGGCTGGCGCTGCGCATCCGTCCAAAGCGCCAATACCTTCGAAGGACGATTTCGTCCAGTTCAAGGACGTCAAGATCCATTACCGCAGCTTCAACAGCAAGGCGCCGGACGCGCCCTTCCTGCTGCTCCTTCATGGCAGCGAGAACGACAGCAGCGTGTTCGATGGGCTCATCAGCAGCTACACCCCCTATTACAACGTCATCACCATGGACATGCGAGGCTGCGGCGGATCGGAGCGCGGCAGCTTGGAACCCTGCATCGAACTCATCGCACAGGACCTCTTCGGCCTGCTCAACACCCTGCACATCGGCAATGCGGTCATCCTGGGCTATGGAAGCGGCGGCATTGCGGCCCTGAGTTTCGCGAAGGCGCACCAGGAGCGCGTGGCCGCCCTCATCCTGGTGGGCGCGAGCCTCTTCCCACAGGGCAAGACGGCATCGGCGCGCATGGCGAAGGATATCACCGGCAAGTTCGCGAGCCTGGGCAAGGGGTTCAGTCGTAAGGCGGAAGCCACCTGCGATAAAGTCAGCATAGCGAAGTCGCAACCCACCATCGATCCGGCATCCCTGCGCTACCTGCGCGTTCCCACCCTGGTCCTCACCGGCGAGTTCGACGACGTCAAGCTCGAGCACTCCCAGCTCATCGCGAAGTCGCTGCCCAACGCCCGTCTGGAGGTCATCCCCAACGCCGGCCACTGCATCATGCTGGACGAGCCCCTGCGTTTCGCCCGAACCACCGTGGCCTTCCTGCTCGAAGACGATTAGGATAGGTGCATGGGACATCCCGCGTCGAAGGGAGCATCATGAGCCGATTCCTGGAACGAACCATCCTCGAAGCGAAGTCTAACAAGCAGACCATCGTCCTCGCGGAAGGAGACGATGCCCGCACGCTCGAGGCAGCGGCGAAGATCCTGGAGCAGGACATCGCCAACCTGATCATCCTGGGTGATAGAGAAACCATCGCCGCGAGCGGCTACGCACTCGATGGCGCGGAGATAGTCGATCCCAGGACCGCGGAAGAAGCGGATGGCTTCGCGCAGACCCTGTTCGAACTGCGTCAGAAGAAGGGCATGACCCTGGAGAAGGCGCAGCAGCTGGCGCTCGATCCTCTCTACTTCGGTGTGCTCATGGTGTACTCCGGCAAAGCCGACGGCATGGTCGCGGGTGCCTGCCACGCCACCGCCGACGTGCTGCGTCCCAGCCTGCAGATCCTGCGTACCGCCCCCGGCACCAAGCTGGTGTCGAGCTTCTTCGTGATGGACGTCCCCAACTGCGACTTCGGCCAAGACGGCGTCTTCGTGTTCGCGGACTGCGGACTCGTGCCCGATCCCAGCGCCGACGACCTGAGCGAGATCGCCCTGGCAAGCGCGAAATCCTTCGAAGCGCTGGTGGGCGGCGAGCCGCGTGTCGCCATGCTCTGCTTCTCCACCTACGGCAGCGCGAAGGGTCCGCTGGTGGAGAAGGTCCAGGAGGCGACCGCACTGGCCAAGCAGAAGGCACCCGATCTCGCGCTCGATGGCGAGCTGCAGCTTGATGCCGCCATCGTTCCCTCCGTTGCCGCCTCGAAGGCTCCAGGAAGCCCTGTGGCGGGCGCGGCGAACGTTCTGGTATTCCCGGACCTCAACGCGGGCAACATCGGTTACAAGCTCGTACAGCGGCTTGCGAAGGCCGACGCGTTCGGCCCCATCACCCAGGGTATCGCCAAGCCCGTCAACGACCTCTCGCGCGGTTGCTGCGCGGACGATATCGTGGGCGTGGTCGCCATCACCTGCGTGCAATCCCAGTGCCGCAAGGCGGCTCTATAGGAGCGCGGTGAAGTGAGCGGGAACGGAAGCTACGCAAGCCCCCTGCATCAGGAGCACGAAGCCCTTGGATGGGATAAGGGCGGCATCCCCCTGTATTACGGCGATGCCCGGGAGGAGATGGACTTCGTACTGGCCAACATCGACAACCAGCCGGTGCTGAGCGACATCTCCGCGAAAGGCAAGTTCAGGATCGCCGGGCCCAAAGCGCTCGATTTCATCAGCAGTGCATTCGGCTGCCCCACCTCCCTCCTGCCCGACGTTGGACAGGGCATAGGTGCATCCCTGATGAAGGACGATGGACGCATCGCTGGCCGGATCCACATCCTACGCAGCGGTGACAGCGAATTCATGCTGCTGGTTCCGCCCTCCAATCGCGAGGATTGCTATGCGTGGCTCGACGAAGCCAATTGCATCCTGGGCGCCGATGCGGCCATCCGTGACGTCGCGGTGCTGGAAGACCAGACGCACAGTCTGGCTGGTATCCTGTTGGCGGGCCCAGAAGCGAGCTCGATACTGCAGGAACTCGCGGGCCAGAACGCCGCGAGCTCCATCCCACCGGTCCACAGTCTGGGGCTGATGGTGCTCGACACCGTTCCCGCGCTGGTGTTCCACTCCCCTGCCTTCGACGGCGAATACTTCGAGATCTACTGTCCGCCCACCCGCGCCGCCGGCCTCTGGCGGGCCTTCATGAGTTTCGCACAGGTGATGCCCATCGGCAGTAGGACCTTGGAGAGCATCATCGATCGATGAGCCCGACCGAGCGGATGTGAAGGGAACACGGAGGAATCGGTCGGAGTTTATGGTTTGACAACGGCGAGTGACCTTCGTCCACCCGTTGCGTTATCATGCTGCACATGGGGCGATTGCCCCGTATTGGTTCCAAGGAGGTTCATGATGATCGTTTGTCCTGAGTGCAACATGCATGTGGAAGACAGCTACAGGGAGTGCCCGCATTGCGGAGCACAGCTTGCCGAGCGCACCCAGACCTACGAGTTGGTGGATGGCGTCCCCACCCCCAGGCAGATGAGCCCCAAACGCCAGCAGAACGCCAGGCCCCGCTACTATTCCCTCTACATCAACAAGGGCCCCCAGCACGACGTCCGATTCGATCTGGTGAACTCGTATTACAGCATCGGCCGCAACCCCCATTGCGACATCTTCCTGTCCCATGTGACCGTCTCGCGCAAGCATGCCATCATCCAGATCGAGGATGGCGTCATGACCGTCAAGGACAACGGCTCCACCAATGGCACCTGGGTGAACGGCAGCATCGTCCCCGAAGCCGTGCTCAACGAGGGCGACGTGCTGCAGATAGGTGCGTTCGTGATGACCGTGGAAGCGCAGTACTAGCGCTCCCCCATCATCATCAATTCGAAGAAGGCGATTGGATCTCAGGCGGCGCGGCAAGGACCTGAGCGGTCTCGTGCGTCTCGCCCTTGAAGGTACGCTTGAACCAGATCTCGAAGCGCTTGAAGAAACCCGGCGGCTCAAGGGAATCCTGGGCTATGAGCTGCGCGGTCCCTATAACCTTGCCGTCCTGTGTCCAGGTGATGGTGCCCAGCACATCACCCACCTGCACCTTGCCGTGTACATCCACCAGGGAGATGTACTGACTGACAGGACCGTTGTAATCGAGCACGTAGGTGGAACTTTCCCGATCCGCTGCCACGGGGATGCTCCTGTCGATCCAATCGAGGGAGGGCACGAGGGCGATGGTCGTTTCAGTATCGGAGAGCTGCACGGGGATGTAGTGACGATAGCCCCAATCAAGCAGTGCCCATGATGCGCTGAAGCGGGTGTCGGCCGTGCTCGAGCCCAGGATGACGCTGTACAGTTCGAGTCCATCGCGGTTGGCAGCGGAGCACAGGCAGTAACCGGCGGGGTCGGTGAAACCGGTCTTGATACCGATGCAGCCATCGAAGATGCCCAGAAGCGAATTGGTGCTGCGCAGGGTGACCGTGCCGGCGCCCAAGTCGACATCGGCGGTGCTCAAGCAGACGATGTCACGGAACTCCTGCTTGTTCATAGCGTACTGGGCCATGATCGCCACATCGCGTGCGCTGGAGTAGTGACCATCGGCATCCAGACCGTGGGGGTTGGCGAAGTGGGTGCTGGTCATCCCCAGCTCCTCCGCCTTGGCGTTCATCATGTCGACGAAGGTGCCCTGGTCGCCTCCCACGCCGATGGCGATGGCGACCGCCGCATCATTGCCCGAGGACAGCATCAGACCGTAGAGCAGGTTGCCCAGCGTGGTCGTGTTGCCGGAACGCAGGCCGGCACTCGACTCCCCCACCACTTCAGCTGCATACGGGATGGTGATCTCGTCGTCCACGCTCGCGTTCTCGAGCGCCACGATGGCGGTCATGATCTTGGTGATACTCGCGATAGCACGTTGATCGTCCGCATTGCGTGACCACAGTACGGTGCCATCTGCCGCGACCAGGATTCCCGCCTCGCAGTTGATGTCCGGGCATTCGGTCACACTCAGACCCCAGCCTTCGATGGTATCGTTACCTATCACATCCTGTCCCGAGATGCTCGCGAAAGCACTCACGGGACAGAGCATGACACAGCTGATAAGCGCTGCGAGAAGCAGGCGGAACACGCGCCCCGGGCCGCTGAGGCGGCGGTCATCCGCGCATGCTTCGTGTCGTTGCTTGGACATCTTCACTCCTTCTATTCACTGCCCGCATCGGAATCGGCGTCCCCGGCGGACACGTCGCCGCCGTCGCTGGGTTCGGGCTCCGGTTCGGGCTCACGTACCTTGGTACCCACATGCACGACCTCGTTGATGGACTTGTACTTCGAGGTGAAGGTGGCTTTGCGTACCAGTTCGCCATCGGAATCGTAGACGTATCGGGTCACGTAGATGGTCATGGCATCACGACCCTCCTGCGTCACCTTCCGCTCGTCCTCGTACATACTGTCATCCTTGATGGTGGTGGTGCTGTAGGGTGCATCGACATACCAATCGCTGGTCTCGGCCTCGACGGAGTAGCCGGGTGACGTGCCCCAGATGGTTGCGGTCACATAGTTGCCCTCGCACTTGACGGAGATGAGCAACCAATGATCGGTGTCGTTGATGAACTTGAGATCGGGCGAGGGATACGAAACGGTGCAATCCCTGCCGGTGGGATAGTTGGAAAGATAGAGCGAGTGGTTCACGCGCTCCTCGATGGGCAGACCGCTCTCGAAGATGGCGTTGAAGAGTGTGGTGGCCACTTGGCAGATACCGCCACCGATCTCGGTGGTGTAGACACCGTCCACGATGGAACCGGCGGCCTGGAAGCCCTTCTCCTCGTTGCACTCACCAACCGTGGCATGGAAGGACCAGACCTCGCCGGGCTCCACGAACGTGTTGTCGAGCAGGGCACAGAGGGTCCTGATGTTGTGCGCCTTCGCATCACTGCCGCCGAAGCGGGTGGTGTAGGTACCCACGACCTCGACGATGCCCATGTCCTGGGCGTCCTGGGTGGTGAAATCCGCCTCGAGAGAGGTGGCGAGCAGGTTGATGACGCGCGCGGGAGGCTCCTCCCCTTCCGCAGGCACGGTGAAGAGGATGTTCTGCAGCAGGGCGGCGGCCGTGGAGACGTCGGGGCCGATGCCGTTCACACTGGGTTCGATGTAGATGTAGCCGGAGTCGACATCGGGCACGAAATAGGCGTCCTTCGCCTTGAGGATGACATCATCGCCCATATGTGACTTGAGGACGGCCTCGCACTTATCCTTATCGACCTCGACACCCAGCTCGTAGCCACCGAAAGCACCCTTCTGACGGGTGACGGTGAGGCAGGCACCCAGTTCAGCCGGACCGAGCTCCCAGCTCTCGCCTTCGTAGGTGAGGGTGACGGGCTCAGCGATGTCCCGGGTGATGGACTCCGCGAGTTCCTGGGCTTGTTCATCCGTGGTGGTATGGTGCACCGTGTCGAGATGGGCGATGAACGAGGGGGCGCCTTGGAGGAATGCGTTGCTGACGCTCTGGATGAACTCGTTCTGAACGAGCAGGAAGCCATCGGAGGCGGGGGTGCAGCTCACTTCCCCATCCTCGATGACCACGTTGGCATCGATCATGGGAGTCCCCAGATGGTCGTTGATGACGCCCATGACATCATCCATCGCAGCCTCGTCATAGTCGACGGTGGGGTTGGTCTCCACGCCGCCCAGCCATGCCTTGAAGCGGAGTAGGAAGGTCCTGCCGTCGCGGCCGATGTCGTAGGCCTCCTGAGCGAGACGCTGGCCGTCTATATATGCCCCGATGGTCTCGGGAGTGATGCTCCAGTACACGCAGGTCTCACTCGCATCGAAACCCGCCTCATGGGCGATCCTGGCGTCGTCATCGGCATAGACGGTGACGCTCGCATCCTCGAGACGGCTGCTCAACTCATCCTGGAGCAATTCCGCAGCTTCATCGACCGTCATGCCGCCCACTTCGATGCCGGCGACGGTGACACCACGGTGGATGCTGCCCTTCGAACCCAGAACGTCGAGCCCCACGAGAACGCCCAGACCCAGCAACACCGAGAACACGATGATGAGTGGCTTCTTCGCCTTGGAGATACCATGCTCCTTGCGAGCGGGATGACGACGACGAACACCGTCGGTGTTGGCGGAACGCGTCTTGGACGCCAGATCCTTCCGGGTGCTCGTCTTGCCCGATGCCTGTTTACTACTGGCGATGGCCGCCTTCCTCGCGGCGGCTTTGTTGGAGGCGGCCACCTTACTGCGGGTGGAATGCTTGGCTGCGTGACTGCGCTTGGGAGCGGAATCAGCGCTTGACGTGGCCTTCGCGGTCGTGGTCTTGGCCTTCGTCGTCTTGCTCGTGGTCGTCTTGCCGCTGGAGCCGCTCCGTTTGAGCTTGGAGAGGTCCTTCCGCTTGCTCGATGCGGCGCTGGCAGACTTCGAAGCGGTCTTGCCGCCCTTATCCCCTGAAGAAGCGTTCTTGGCGGACGTCTTCTTGGTGGCAGCGCTCTTGCTGCCGCCACCCGTCGAACCGCTCCTGACGCCACCGGAGTAGCGGCTGGAGTGGCTGTTCGAACTCGAGGAACTGCTTATGAGCGAACGGGAACTCGCCTTGGAGGCGCTGCTCTTGACGGTCCTGCGACTGCCGTTCCTGGAAGTGCCATTCGCTTTGCTGCGATCATTCTCCGTTGCGGGCACCGTTCCTGTTCCCTTCGTCTATTCCTCGTCCTTGAGCTTTTCGGCTTTCAGGACGGCACGTATGCGTCTGAGATAGATGACCATCACGATGAGCGAACACACCAGGGCCGCGTAGATGAACCAGATACCCAATGCCCACTGTTGCGACCCGAATCCGGGCAACCAGCTGCATTCGAACAGGCTCAATCCGCCTGAGATGGGCCAGTTGATCATGAGGGAAGCGAAACCGATGAACAGCAGCGCGGTGGTCACCTTGCCCATGAAGATGACCGGGATCATCTTCATCTTGGTGCGCGTGCGCAGGAGCGCGGTACCGATGAGCAGGACGAAGTCGCGCAGGATGAGCACGATCACGATCCAGAGGGGCACGCGCCCCACACAATACACGCCTATGACGCCCAAAGCGATGAGCAGACGATCGACTGCGGGGTCGAACTGCTGACCGAACTTCGAGACACTGTTGGTGCGACGTGCCAGCTGGCCATCGACCCAGTCGGTCGAAGCGGCGATGGCGAAGATGATGCAAGCGATCGTGTTGTTGTTGGGGATCGAATCGTCCAGCAGGATCACGAAGAAGATGGGAAGCAGCAAAAGACGCAGGAGCGTCGCGAGATTTGGCCAGGTGAAGATGGTGTCGAGGGGGTCTTCGGCCTGGCCCTTGACGGGCTTCTTCGCCTGATCATCGCTCTGAGACATCCGGACCCCCAACAATCCCCTTTTTCCTAACCCGACTATTGTACGCGAAAAACGCCCGGGATACAGTCCCGTAAACCGCCCGTTTGCTTTCTCTTCCAGCAGCCGTTTCCAAGGCTGGGTTAGAATGACGAGCAAGGGACGATCGCGGAAGGAGGCGATGTACATGAGGAGGATGCTTGCGGCAGTATGCTGCGCCGCCACCTTCGTGTCATGCCTGTTCCTGAGCGCTTGCTTCGATGAGAAGGCCACATTGGCCATGAGCACCGAGTACGACATCACGGGGATAAGCGCGATCGTCCTCGAGTATGAAGGCGATAACGTGAGCGTCACACTGGCGCAGGACGACATGCTCCTGCTGGACGAGTACCTGAGCCGTCACGACAGCGGCATGCTCGCCAGTGTGAGCTTCGAAGGCGACCGCATGATCATCAAGGGTGGCGAAAGACCGAGCAACGGGAGCATGAGCGCCCACGTCGAGCTGCAGGTGCCCGCGTATTACAAGGGAAGCCTCGTGATCAGTACTACATCGGGGCAGGTGAACGTGTTGCTCGACAACGATCTGGAACGACTCAGCCTGCAGAGCCTGAGCGGCAACCTGATCGTGAGCGGAGTGAGCGCCCACAGCATCGAACTCTTCTCACGGAGTGGGGCATGCAGACTGAGCAGCACCCGAATGACAGGGGACATCAGCATCGGTAGCGACAGCGGACGTCTGGAACTGGCCTTACCCAAGGATCAGCCCATGCGCCTGGTGGCCTGTACGGTGAGCGGGCATCTGGTGATCCCCTATGAACAGGAGCCCCCCACCGCTCTTTCCAAAGAGCTGGTGAGGGACTCCATGAGTACGTACGCTTCCCTAGGCCATGTCGTCGCCGAGAGCGATTTCTCCACCTTCGAGAGCAATCAAGGCATGAACCCACCCGGCACGATCAGGCTCTACACCAACAGCGGCAGGATAACCGTCAGCTAGCGGGCTCGGCCTTCTTCTTCGCAGCCGCTGCCTTCGCCGCGGCGATGCGAGCCGCCTTCTCGGCCTCGGCGGCGGCCTTCGCGGCCTTCTCCTCGGGCGTGAGCTCGGGCTTCTTGACGGTGATGCGGCGCTTATCCGTGGCGGGCTCGGTGTGCGTGCGCTGCATCACGAGGCAATCCTTGGGACATGCGCGCACGCAGCTGCCGCAGGTGATGCATCCGAACGGGTCGATGCTCCAGGTCTCCGCGCCCTTATCCACCACAAGGCAACCGGTGGGGCACTTGCGTGCACACAGGCCACAGAGGATGCAGGACTTCATGTCCACGTTCTCGATATGGCCGGCGGTGCGCTCGAAGTACTCGGGCACCACAACGGGATACATCTTGGTGGCGGGCTTCGAGAAGAGCCCCTTCATGCTGGTTCCTGCGAGTTTGAAGGTTCCCATGTCTCCCTCCTATCTTTCCGTGCAGCTGATGCAAGGGTCGATGGTCAGGACGATGTTGGGCACATCCGCCAGGTCGCAGCCTGCCAGCGCCACGACCAGACCGCCCAGGTTCTGGCTGGTTGGGGTGCGGATGCGCATGCGCTCCAGGAACATGCTGCCGTTGCCCTTGGCGTAGTAGTAGCATTCACCGCGGGGCTGCTCCAGTCGCATGCTGGCCTGAGTGCCCGCAGCGGGCTTGCCCTTGGGTGCGTTCATCACGGGGCCTGCGGGGATCTTGGCGGCCAGCTCCTTGATGATGTCGATGGACTGGTAGACCTCCTTGGCACGCACGATCACACGGGCAAGGCAATCGCCGCCGTCGCTCATGATGGGCTCGAAGGATTCGAGGTACGCATAACCTCCCTGACGCAGGCAACGCACATCGTTGTTCACATTGGAGGCACGGGCGAAGGGACCGACGATGGAAAGGTCGCGGGCCTGCTGCTGCGACAGATAACCAACGCCCTCCAGACGGCTGCGCACGCTGTAGTCGTTCAGGAAGGCACCCAGGATGGCGTCATACTCGCGACGGACCACATCGAGCGTGGCGCAGATGCCCTTGAGGGTCTCATCATCGATGTCGTACAGGGTGCCGCCCACGTTGCAGGCGGAGAGCACCACGCGGCCGCCGGTGGTCTTCTCGAAGATGTCGAGCACGCGCTCGCGGATGCGCCAGCACTGCATGAACAGGTTCTCGAAACCGAAGGCGTCGGCGCCCAGACCCAGCCACAGCAGGTGGCTGTGGACACGGGAGAGCTCATGCAGGATCACGCGCAGGTATTCCGCGCGCGGCGGCACCTCGATACCCATGAGATGTTCGATCGTCTGGGAATAACCCAGGGAATGACCGAAGCTGCAGATACCGCAGATGCGCTCGGTAACGAAGACGAACTGCGTGTAGTCCTTCTTCTCCACCAGCTTCTCGAGACCACGATGCACGAAACCGATGCGCGGGATGGCCTGGACGACGGTCTCGTCCTCGACCACGAGGTCGAGGTGCACGGGTTCGGGAAGAACGGGATGCTGGGGACCGAAGGGGATGATGGTCTGCTTGGCCATTACTGCTCCTCCCCCTTCCTCTGCTTGACGGGCACGGTGGCACCGTACTTGGTGTTGACCGCGGTGGCATGTTCGGGCTTGGTGGGCACGGCCATGGGGGTCTCGATCGAGATCTGGTAGAAATCGCCCTTGAAGTCGACCGCGATGCCCTCGATGTTGATTCCGAAGAGGTCGTGCACCTCGTTCTCGAAGACGAAGGCTGCCAGGAACAGCGGACTGATGGCGGGGACCACGTCATCGGCGGTCACGTGCACCTGGCAGTTGTCCGTCACGGTCTCATTGCTGGTGAACGTATAGGTGAGTACGAATCCATCAGCAACGGTGGCGGCATGAATGTTGATGAAGCGGGCGCCTTCGTCCTTCTTTGACTGCGCCAAGGTGGCGAGTTCGCTCAGGGGGATGCTGGTGAAGGTATCTTGGTAGGCAGCCATCTCACGCCTCCTTCTTCTTGCTCTTGGCGGCGTCCAGTGCGGCGCGCTTCTGCTCCAGGATGCCCAGACCCTTGACGACGGCGTCGATGATGGCCTCGGGGCGAACGGCACAACCGGGAGCGTACACATCGACGGGAATCGCCATGTCAACGCCGCCCAGGGTGTTGTAGCACTCCTTGAAGATGCCACCGCTGCAGGCGCAGACACCGCAGGCGATGACCACCTTGGGCTCACGCATCTGCTCGTAGATCTGTTGGACGACCTTGATGTTCTGGTCGTTCACGCTACCGGTGACCAGGAAGATGTCGGCGTGCTTGGGATTACCGGTGTTGATGATGCCGAAACGCTCGACATCGTACATGGGAGTCAGACAGGCCAGGACCTCGATGTCGCAGCCATTGCAGCTGGAGGCATCGTAGTGGATAAGCCATGGGGACTTGGAAGAATGTGACATCTCACGCACCTCCCTAGAGCGCCAGACCCAGAAGCAGGATCACGCCAAGATTGAGCAGACCCAGGATGAGGGCCAGCCACCAACTGGACTTGAGCGCGAACTGCCACTTCATACGGGCGAAGTTGTTGTCGACCAGGATCTCGAGGAAGTACACGAGCGCCGCGACCAGCAGTGCGACGATGAGGCCGACCCAGCCCTTCCAGATCACGAACAGGGCGACCCAACCCAGGTACAGGATGCTCTCGTACCAGTGGGCGAGTTCGACCATGGCGAGCGTCTGACCATTCATCTCGGTGGTCATACCGCGAACCAGTTCCTGATGCGCATGGTGGCTCATGGACAGGTCGAAGGGGCTCTTGCGCAGCTTGATGGTGAGCACGTAGATGAAGCCCAGGAAGAGCAGCGGCAGCATGATGATCGCGGGCTTGGAGGCCTGCGTCATCGCGACCACGTCGAAGGTGCCTGTCGCCAGATACAGGCCGGCGGCAACCAGGAGCACCATGGGCTCATAGGCCATGACAGCCAGGATCTCGCGGTTGGCACCGATGGACGCATAGGGCGAGCCGGGTGCATAGGCGGCGAGGATGAAGAAGAGCACGCCGAGCGTGAGGACGAAGACCACCAGCAGGAAGTTGCCGCCCAGGAAGAACAGCACGGTGGCGATCACCACGAAGAGCAGGTACATGAAGATGTAGACGGATTCCGTACGGTTGGTATGACCGGTGTCCTTGCCCAGCAGCTTGCGGAAGTCGTAGTAGGGCTGCAGGATGGAGGGACCCACACGACCCTGCATGCGGGCCGTGATCTTGCGATCGACACCAGCCAGGAGACAGCCCAGGATGGGAGCGCAGATGAGACCGAAGATGAGCATCGGGATGAACATCAGAAGCCACCCCCTATCAGCATCGCAGCGAATATGCCGAACACGAACACCGCCAGACTGATGGCCACCGTGGGCTTATCCAGACGGGCCTCACCGAAGAAGCCCTCCAGGTACCAGTTGCGCTGGGTGTAGGCCATGGGCTGACCGAAGGAGTTCTTGAACAGACGGCCATCGTTGTCCACGTTGGCGCCCGCCAGGTAGACGTCGAGCTCGTCGTTGGAGCCGGCCTTGGGCAGGCCCAGCATCACGACAGCGGTGAACAGTGCAAGGATGGCGACGAGCCAGAGGTTGTCGGCGCTGATCGCCGCGATGGCCTGCGCGTAGAAGCCGGTGCTGTGGGAGGCCAGGACATAGCCGATGTAGGGCACGACGACGCCCTTGGAGATGATCGGGAACAGCACGCTGCACAGGCTGGCGAGGGCGGCCATGAGACCGATGGAGACCCATTCCGGTTTATGGATGCTACCCTCGATGACCTGCTTGTTGCCACAGCAGGTCACGAGCTTGCCCATCCACTTGGCCCAGAAGAAGAAGGTGGCCGCGGAACCGAAGGCGAGGAAGAGGATGAGCAACAGGTTACCGCTCTCGATGAAGCTGGTGAAGGCGGCCCACTTGGAAACGAGCATGCCGAAGGGCGCGATGAACATGACGAGGATGCCCAGGAGCATGAAACGCGCCAGATTGGGCATGCGCTCGAAGAGGTAGTCCATGTCCTCGATGTTGCGGGAGCCGATGTGGTGCTCCGCCGTACCCACGCACAGGAAGAGCAGGGACTTGGCACAGGCGTGGAAGATGAGCAGGAAGATGGCCGCCCAGATGGCCGCCGGGGTTCCAACACCGGCACAGGCGGTGATGAGACCCAGGTTGGCGATGGTCGAGTACGCCAGGACGCGCTTGGCATTGCTCTGGCTGATCGCCATGCAGGAGCACATGAGGAAGGTGAAGCCTCCCACGATCATGATCATGATACCGGGGGCGTTGAAGCCCAGGCAGGGAGCCAGCTTGATGAGCAGGAAGACGCCGGCCTTGACCATGGTGGAGGAGTGGAGAAGCGCGCTCGTGGGAGTGGGAGCGACCATGGCGCCCAGCAGCCAGGAGTGGAACGGGGACTGCGCTGCCTTGGTACAGGCGGCAAGACCCAAGCAGGCGATGGGCAGGAGCATGATGCCGCCACCGATGCCCAGGTTGATGACCTTATCCAATTCCAGAACGCTCTGCTGCATGCCGATCAGCACGATGGCAGCCGCGAAGGCCAGACCGCCGATCAGGTTCATCCAGATCTGACGGAAGGAGTTGTTGATGGCCTCCTCGGTGCGGGTGTAGCCGATAAGGGCGAAGGAGCAGACCGTGGTGATCTCCCAGGCGGTGAACATCCACATCAGGTTGTTGGCGAACACCAGCAGGAACATGGCGGAGAGGAAGGTGAACATGAGGGCGAAGAAGACCGGACGGCGGTCCTTCTCCCCCTCCTTCAGGTGTGCCGCATGATCGCGCATGTAACCAACGGCATAGACGCAGATGCCGCTGCCGATGATGCCGATGATGAGCGCCATGATGATGCTCAGGTTGTCGATGTAGAACCCGAAGTCGACGGGGATGCTCCCTGCCTTGGTGAGCTCGAAGACAGCCACCAGGGGCGCTTGGATGAGCGCCAGGACCAAGGGCAGCCACTTGCGGTACTTGGCGGACTTCGCGATGATGTAGACCGCCAGCGCGATATCCACCAGCAACGCTATGATGCTCACGGCCTCATCGGCGGCGTCGCTGGGCAGGTTGAAGTAAGTCACCCCCGCTCCAAGGTATGTCACCGCCAACAGGATGGCGGCGAATGCGATGAGGGCCGCTGACACGTAGGTGACAACGGACCTGGCCTTGTCGTCGCGCAGAACCAGGAGCAACGCGGCGGCAAGGAGCGGGAACAGAACGAGGAACGCGATGAGGCTCAAGTCTGTCCACCCCCTTCTCTTCTGTGCCGGGAACCGAGTACAGCTGAATTCATTGTAGCGGCATACGTCGACCAATTGGCCGCCTATTCGCCTAACGCTCGTGATTATCAAGGCCAACAATCCCCAGTGCAATACTCATGAATCACCCAGTCTACCTAGGTGTCTTGGGACCTTGATGGGCAGGAAACGTTTCAGAGACTGCGTACGCGTACGTCACCGCTGTGCAGGATGCGGATGCTGCCGTCGTGCAGGCGCAGGAAAAGGCGGGCACGCTCGTCGATGTCGATGGCGGTCGCGGTGTAGGGCTCGGTGGAATCCCAGTCGCATTCGACCTCGCGGCCAAGGAGGGTGCTCGCCTGCTTGTATTCATCGATGAGCGCGCTGGGATCGAAGTCACGCATGATCGCGTCCAGGTTGGCGATGATCGCGGCGCAGAGCATGCCGGGCTGTGGCGGGCGCAGTGTGTGACTGGACAGGCTGGTGGCGGTCTGGGGGATGAGCGCTTGCTTGACCGTAACGTTCACGCCGATACCGATCACGAAGGGCGCGGTATCGCCGCTGGTCTCGCACAGGATACCCGCGAGTTTGCGATCCCCCAGGAAGATGTCGTTCACCCACTTGATGCCGGGGTCGAGACGGGGCGCGAGGTTCATGATGGCACGCCGGGTCGCAACGGCCACAGCGGGCGTGAGCAGCTCAGGATCAGCGACGGCATCATGGGGTATGACATAGCTCATGTACAGGCCACCGGGAGGAGAGTTGAACATGCGCCCCTGCCTGCCGCGCCCCGCCTCCTGCTGCGTGGCGACCACCACAGCGGGCGCCGCGAGATCGCCGGATGCGAGAAGGCGCTTGGCTTGCGAGTTCGTCGAATCGATGCTGTCGTAGAAGAACAGTGGCAGACCGCGAAGCTGACCGGGGAGTGCGTCACGCAAAACCGCTTCGAAGGATCGGGCATCCACTCCCTGCGTCACCGCTCACCACTCCCCTCTTCTGATTCCGCAACTCGCATATTGCCTTTTGATTCGATTGCGCTATCATACCATCTTGCTAACGGGTTGTAGCGCAGTTTGGTAGCGCACTTGACTGGGGGTCAAGGGGTCGCAGGTTCAAATCCTGTCAACCCGACCAGGAATTCGAAGAGCACCGGAAACGGTGCTCTTTTTGATTCCAACGCCCGATGCCTTATAATTCATTGGATAAGCGCATCGACCTGTGAGAGAGGGACACGATGGGACGTATCCGTTTGGCTATGCAAGACGAACTCCCCGAACTGATGGGGATCTTCGACATCGCGCGACGTTTCATGTGGGAGAACGGCAACCCCAGCCAATGGCCCGCGGGCACTCCTTCCGTCGACGCGGTCGAGAAGGACATCGCGGATGGCGTCCTTTACGTGATCGAGGGAGACGACGGCCGGACTCACGCTATCTTCAAGCTGATCGACTATCCCGACCCCACCTACTCCTACATCGAGGATGGCGCCTGGCTGGATGATTCCCCTTATGCGACCCTGCATCGTGTGGCGAGCGATGGCACGATGCGCGGTGTCTTCGCACAAGCCGTCGCCTTCGCCAAGCAGCTGGGGTACACGCATCTGCGCGTCGACACGCATGCGGACAACATCCCCATGCAGCGCGCGATTGCCAAGTGCGGCTTCACATACACCGGAGTCATCTACATCGAGGATGGCTCCCCCCGTAAGGCCTACGAGTGGATCGAAGGGATGTAACATGGAATACAAGGACTTCCAGGGCAAGGACGTTTCAGGTCTGGGCATGGGTTGCATGCGTCTGCCAGTCATCGACGGCGACTACACCCGGATCGACAAGGAGCAGGTCGAGCGCATGGTCGCCCATGCCATGGAACATGGAATCAACTACTTCGACACTGCCTGGGGCTATCACAACGGCAATTCCGAGATCGTGATGGGCGAAGTGCTCTCCAAATACCCGCGCTGCAGCTTCCTTCTGGCGGACAAGTTCCCGGGCTACGATGCCTCCAACTTCCCCAAGCTCGAGGAGATCTTCTTCAAGCAGCTCGAGAAGTGCCAGACCCCCTACTTCGACTTCTACCTGCTGCACAACGTCTGTGAGTCCAACATCGACTTCTACCTCGATCCCAAATGGGGCGTCCTCGACTTCATGCTGCTGCAGAAGCGCGCCGGTCGCATCCGTCATCTTGGCTTCTCGGTACATGGTTCGCAGGAGACCTTCCAGCGCTTCCTGGAGGTGTACGGCCAGTACATGGAGTTCTGCCAGATCCAACTCAACTACCTTGATTGGGACTTCCAGGATGCCAAGTCCAAAGTGAAGCTCCTGAACATGTTGCACATCCCCATCGCCGTCATGGAACCCCTGCGTGGAGGCCGTCTGGTGGACCTCGAGCCGCAGCACATGGAGCGCCTGCGTCGATTCCGCCCCGACGTCCCCGCAGTGGAGTGGGCGTTGCGCTGGTGCGACGGCACGCCGGGCGTCTTCGTGGTCCTCTCGGGCATGTCCAACCTGGAACAGCTCGAGCAGAACGTCGAGATCTTCGAGCGCGATGAGCGCCTGATCATGAAGGAACGCATGATCCTGGAGGAGATCGGACACGAGATGACGGGCAGGACCAGCATCCCCTGTACCAAATGCAGCTACTGCACGAGCTACTGCCCGATGGAACTGGACATCCCCTGGTTCATCGAGCTCTACAACGAGCATGTCTTCACCGACGATGGTTTCATCGCTCCCATGGCGATGGATGCCGTCGAGGAAGGACACAAGCCCAAGGACTGCATCGCCTGCCGCAGCTGCGAAGCGGTCTGTCCTCAGAAGATCGAGATCAGCAAGGTGATGGCAGACTTCGCCGAACGCCTTGGAGAGTGAGGAGCACGAGATGACGGAACAGAAGACGGTCGTCCTGGGTGTCACCGGCTGCATAGCTGCCTACAAGGCCTGCGAGGTCCTTCGTGGGTTGCAGAAGGCCGGCTACCAGGTGAAGGTCATCATGACCAAGCACGCGACGGAATTCGTGGGACCCACCACCTTCCACGCGTTGAGCCAGTTCCCCGTGGGTGTCGAGATGTTTGACGAGGCCGGAGACCCCGTCCCGCATATCACCCGTGCCAAAGAGGCGGATCTGTTCCTGATCGCCCCCGCGACCGCGAACATGATCGCGAAGCTCGCCCATGGCATCGCGGACGACCTGTTGAGCTCGACCGCACTCGCCTGCACCGCTCCCTTGATGATCGCCCCCGCGATGAACGAGCACATGTGGCACGATACCGCCACCCAGGACAACATGCGCACCCTGCGCGCACGCGGCGTCCAGGTGGTGGGGCCCGCGACCGGATACCTGGCCTGCGGCGACCATGGCGATGGCAAGCTCGCCGAAGTCGACGAGATCGTGGCCGCAGCTTGCGAGGCACTCGAACGACAGCTGGACCTTGCGGGGAAGAACGTCGTCATCACCGCAGGTCCCACGTATGAAGCCATCGACCCCGTGCGCTTCATCGGCAACCGCAGCAGCGGTAAGTCCGGCTACGCGCTCGCCCGCGAGGCGCAGCTACGTGGCGCCAAGGTCACGCTCGTCGCCGGCCCCACTTCGCTCGAGGACCCCTACGGTATCGAGGTGCGCCATGTGACCAGCGCGAACGAGATGCTCGAAGCGACACGTGAACCCTTCGCTGCGGCTGACATCGCCATCTTCACGGCCGCCGTCGCCGACTTCCGCCCCGAAAGCGTCGCCGAAGGCAAGATCAAGAAAGGCGGCAAGGACCGCTTGGAACTCGAGCTCGTGCCCAACCCCGACATCCTCAAGACCCTTGCAGCGGATAAGGGCGACACCTTCGTGGTTGGCTATGCGGCCGAAACCCAGAACGTACTGCAGTACGCCAAGGGCAAGCTGGTATCCAAGAACGCGGACCTGATCGTGGCCAACGATGTGTCCGGTACCCTGGGATTCGGCAGCGCCGACAACAAGGTCTGGCTCGTGAGCCAGGAGGGCGTCGTCGAACTGGATGTCATGAGCAAGGAAGCGCTCGCTTCGGCCATCCTGGACGCCATCATGGATACGATCGACGCCACTCGCTAACTCGTCACCAGATAACGTTCGTTATATTCCACTCCCCCGCCGTGGGAGTGCTATCCTCAGTAAGTTATCTTATTCTAACTTATTGGGAGGCATCACGTGGCAGATGGATTCCTTTCCATTGCAGGGCTCTGCAAGTCCTACGGGCAAGGTGAAGCGAGGACAGAGGTTCTCAAGAACATCGATGTGGACATCGATGCCGGAGAGATTTGCGTGTTGCTTGGGCCCAGCGGCAGCGGCAAATCGACCTTCCTCAACTTGGTTGGCGGATTGGAGCCCGCGGATAGCGGTAGCATGAAGGTGGGCGATCTGGATCTGACCGCGCTTTCCGGCAAGCAACTCGTCGAATACCGCCGCAAGTCCCTGGGTTTCGTCTTCCAGTTCTATAGCCTGGTACCCGACCTCACCATACGTGAGAATATCGAGGTCTGTGAGTTCCTATCCCCCGAACCCCTGCCCTTGGACGACCTTCTCCAATCGTTGGGACTGTGGGAGCACCGCAACAAATTCCCCAACCAGGTCTCCGGCGGTCAGCAACAACGCTGCGCGATCGGTCGTGCACTGGTGAAGAACCCCAGCTTGCTGCTCTGCGACGAGCCCACCGGTGCGCTCGACTACAACACCTCCAAGGAGATCCTGCAACTCATGGAGGACATCAACCGGCGTTACGGATGCACCATCATCATCGTCACGCACAACGATGCCATCAAGCATATGGCGAATCGAATCCTGCGCCTGCGCGATGGTCAGCTGGTGGAGGACTCGATCAACCCTGATGTCCGCCCCGCGTCGACATTGGAGTGGTAGGATGCGCAACCCCATTTCCAAACGCTATCCCCGAGAGCTGCGCAACAACCTGGGAAAATACCTTGGCATCTTCCTCATGATGGTATTCGCTGTCTCCTTCACGAGCGGCTTCCTGCTTTCCGCGGGCAGCATCGAGACCATCATCGAAGAGATGCCGCAGACCTATGCCATCGAAGACGGGCACTTCGAATTGGACTTCGAGGCGGACGACGAGACCATCCAGGCGGTCGAGTCCCTTGGTGTCACCGTGCATGAGGGCTTCTACAAGGATGCCACACTCGACTTGGGAGATGCGGGCGATGGCAGGAACGACATCACCGCACGTGTCTTCAGGCAGGACGCACGCGAAACCATCAACATGCCCGCCTACGCCGCCGGACGCGCGCCGCGAGCCGATGACGAAGTCGCCTTCGACCGCGTCTTCATGAACAACCACGACTTGGAACTCGACGACATGGTGACCTTGGGCGGTAAGCGCATGCGCATCACCGGCGTGCTCACCCTGCCCGACTACCAGGCGATGTTCAAGGGCAACAACGATTTCATGTTCGATGCCCTCACCTTCACCGTGGGCTTGGTAGGCGGAAACGGTTATGAGGGGATCACGGGTACGGAGTCGTTCGTCTATCCCTTCAGTTTCGTGGACAAGAGCCTCGACCTGACGCAGCGCACGGAAATCGAGGAGGACATGCTGGATGCCCTGAACGACAACGACGCGATGATCTCCGATTTCCTGGATGCGAACGACAATCAGGCGATCGGCTATGCGATGGATGATGTCGTGGGTGATCAGGCCATGTGGACGGCACTCCTGTTCATCCTCATCGTGATCATGGCCTTCGTCTTCGTCGTTCTCACCGGCGCGACCATCGAGCAGGAAAGCTCCGTCATAGGCACCATGCTGGCGAGCGGCTGGCGCAAAGGCGAACTCATCCGCCACTATCTGCTGCTTCCTGCCATCATCGGTTTCCTGGCATGTGCGATCGGTCTGGCGATCGGCGTCACCGTGCTGGATGGGCCCATGAAGGACCTGTACTACAACAGCTACAGCCTCCCCCCATTCGAGACGATCTGGAACTGGCGCATCGTGCTCATCACCGCTGTCCTGCCCTATGTCATGTTGATCGGCATCACCTTCGTTGGCCTCGCCCGCAAGCTGCGCTTCACCCCGCTCCAGTTCCTGCGCCACGAGGTCGCAGGCCGAAATCACGCCGCACGTATCCGCCTACCCCAGAGACTCCCCTACCCGGTCAAGTTCCGCACACGCGTGATCGTGCGTAACGCGAGCCACTTCGTCACGCTCTTCTGCGGCATCATGTTCGCCAGTCTGCTACTGCTCTTCGGCACCTGCATGCTTCCCGTGGTCGCAGAGTATGCGAACCAACTGCGTGAGACGGTCAAGGCTCCCTATGAATACGTACTCAAGACACCGCTCGAACTCGACGGCAGTGACGAGGAACGCGAGATGTACGCTGCTGCCCTGCGCTTGGCAAGCGACCGCGAGCGCATGGACGCCAACAAGGATGCGATCGACGCCGCCAAACGACTACGGGACAACACGGAGCTCATGGATGCGCTCGAACGCCTGATGGACAACACGGAACTCCTTGAAGCTGTAGAGCGCCTGCAGGAGGACCAGGAGCTCATGGATGCGATAGAGCGGCTGCGGGACAGGCAGGACCTGCTTGACGCAGCGGAACGCCTCCAGGATCAGCAATATGTGATCGATGCAGCCCAGCGCCTGGAATCCAAACGATACATGATCGCCGCGGCACAGAGGCTCCAGAGCAAGCAGGATATCATCGCCGCAGCACAGAGGCTCCAGAGCAAGCAGGACCTGGTTGCAGCTGCCCAGCGCATGCAGGAACACCCCGAAGTGATCGCCGCAGCCCAGCACGCCCAGGAGGGAACAGCGACGGAAGAGGAACTGATGCTGCTTGCGAGCCTCGACGAGCAGACGCGCGCCGACATGGAACTCGTTGCCAGCATGGACGATCAGACACGTTCGGATATGGAGAAGGCCGCGAGTATGGACGAGCAGACCAAGCGCGACATCGAAACCGTATCCAAGATGGACGCACAGACCAAACGCGACATCCAGACCGTCTCCAACATGAGTGCCCAGACGCGAGCGGACATCGAACTCATCTCCAACCTCGACCAGCAGACCAAGGACGATCTGGAACTGCTGTCCAACCTGGAGGGCCAAGCCAAGGACGATCTGCAACTCATCATGGATGCCGACCAGCAGACCAAGGACGATATAGAGCTACTCTCGAACCTCGATCAAGCGACGAAGGATGACATCGAGCTTGTGAAGGACATGGATCGCGACCTACTCGATGACCTGCGTCTGGCCGGTAAGATCGACGAGGACGCTCACGTGGTCAACACCCAGGTGAACGATCCGGGCGTTCTCGCCAATACCGAGAAGTACGCGGTGGGCAGCTTGGAGGTCATGCGCAGCTTCGGTGGCACATACGAGACGATCACCGTCTACGGTATCCAGCCGCAGAGCAGGTACTGGACTGACATCCCCGTTTCCGACGGTGTCGTCATAGCCGGTCAGGGTCTTGCGGAGAAATGCGGCGCGAAGCCTGGCACTCAAGTCACACTTGAGAACCGCCGCGAGGGGGAGACATACCATCTGAACATCGCGAGCTGTGCCTCGAACCAGGCTGACACCAATCTGTACATGAGTCTCGACGACTTCAACGCGATGTTCGGCAATGGTGCGGACTACTTCAACGCGTATGCCTCATCTTCGCCCCTGCTGCTTGACGACCGCTACGTCGCTTCCCTCATCGTTCCGAGCGACATGGACAAGATCACCGATCAGATGGCTGACTCGATGGGTGAGATCATGTATATGATGATGTTCATGGCCGTACCCATCTACCTGGTGTTGATGTATCTGCTGACCAAGACCGTGATCGATCGCAATTCACGCTCCATCAGCTATATGAAGGTCTTCGGCTACCACAACGGAGAGATCGACGGGCTCTACATACGCCCCATAACCTATGCGGTCGCGTTCAGTCTCGTGGCGAGTATCCCGCTCATCATCTGGCTGCTCAAAGTGCTGTTGAAGCTGGTCTTCACCCGCTTCGCGGGCAACTTCGCGATCGTGGTGCCCCCGGAGCGCTTGCTGCTGTTGGTGCTCATAGGCATGGCGACCTATGCCGTCGTCGCGATCCTGCATATGCGACGTATACGCGGGGTTCCGCTCTCCATCGCCCTCAAAGTGCAGGAGTGATGGGACGAGCGCCTCTCACTCGCTCTTCTTCGCGATGGCGGCTTCGAGCAGCTCCATGCGCTTCTCGCTACGCTTGAGGCCCTTCACCACGAACAGGACGTAGACCAGCAGCGCGGCCCAGAGCAGGGCGTATGCGGCGATGATGTAAGGCGCGGACGGGATGATGGTGGAGTAGATCTCCTGCAGGATGGGGTCCATCTCTTATCTCCTTCTATCTCATGCGCTCTCGCGCTGGTCTTCCAGGGTCTCCGTAAGGGCATCGCACTTCTGCTCGAGCACGATGCTGCGCAAGCGCAGACGATACAGGGCGAATCCCAGCATGACCATACCGAACATGATCATGAGCAGCGGGACGATCATGCTCACGCCCATGCCTCCGCCCTGCCGCAGGACCACGGGATGGATGCTCGAGGGCACCAGTCGCGTGATCATGAAGCAGATGGGCGTGTCGACGAAGGCGATGATGGCGAGCACAGCGGCGTAGACAGCACGGCGCTCCGGGTCATCGATCGCGTTGCGCAGGATGAAGTAGCCGATCACTATGAGCATCAGGATGAAGTAGGTGGTCAGTCGCGGCTCCCAGGTCCACCAGACCCCCCACTCGAAGCGCGTCCACATGACACCGGTCGCCATGGTCATGATGACGAACACGAGCGCGATCTCCATGCACACGCGGCTCATGGTGTCGAAACGCGCCTCCCGCGTCATGAGGAAGCGGACGGCGAAGAACGCCGCCGCAACCAGCGCGAGGAAGCTGGTGATCGCGACCGGCATGTGGAAGTAGAAGATCTTCTGTGAGATGAGCAGGACGTTGGACACCACCTGCCCGCCGATCACCTCCACCCCGTTGACGGATGCACCGTAGACCGGGGGTGCCCAGATGAAGGAGAGCACGAAGCCGATCGTCGTGAGAAGGAGCGCCAGGAGCAGCAGGATGGGAGCCAGAGTATCGGCCCATGTGCCCACCGCTGGGTAGATGCCCGCGTTCCCTGTTCGCTTATCCCCCATGTGTATACCTCCGATCCCCGTATCAGGCGCTTATGACGAAGTCGTAGAGCGCCCAGGACAGTGAGAGCATGATGATGTCGTAGCCGCCCGCCAGCAACAGGCTGCGTAGATACGTGGTCATGAAACCCTCGCTCCCCACCATGCAGCCCGTGGTCGCGGCGACACAGGCGTAGACCAGCGGGAAGAGCAGCGGCACGAAGAGCACCGCAAGGAGTACGTCCTTGCCCCTGGTCTCCAGCGTGATGGTGGACAGGAGCGTGCCCACGCCGGCGATGCCGATGCTGCCCAGCAGCAGCGGGAAGACGATGAGGGGCCAGCTGGGTGCCAGTGTGACGCCACCCAGGAAGAAGAAGGCGAAGAGCGGCACCGTGATGAGTTCCACCACCAGCAGGAACAGGCAATTGGACGTTGCCTTTGAAAGGAAGATGGTCGAACGGTCGATGGGTGCGAGCAGGATACCCTCCAAACAGCCCTGTTCCTTCTCGAAGGCGAAGGAGCGGTTGAGCCCCAGCATCGAGGTGAAGACGATGAGCGCCCAGATAAGACCGCCTGACATCTGCAGGATGTCGAGCCCCTTGGAGGTCTGCGAGAGTGCCGCACCATAGACCACAAGTACGAGCAGGGCATAGATGCCCATGGAGCTGAGCATCTCCTTGCTGCGGAACTCGCGTGTGAGATCCTTCCTGAGCAGGACGCGGTATTGCTCGAAGAAACCCATCTATCCCACCGCCATCCCGGCTCCGGCGCGGAAACGATGCTGGAACTCGTCGAAGGGAAGGTCGTCCTTATCAGCTGATAGGAGCAGTTTGCCACGCGACATGAGCAGCAGCTGGTCGGCGAGGTCGTAGCCATGCTGCAGATCGTGGCTGACCATGACGATGCTGCGATCGGCGCGATGATCGCTCAGGAGCTGGTCGAAGATGTCCGCAGCACGCAGGTCGAGGCCCGAGTACGGCTCATCGAGCAGGAGCAGCTCCGGGTCGCCCAGCAGGGCACGTGCGATACTGCAACGCTGCAGCATGCCACGCGAGAAGGTGGAGACGGGATCGAGTGAACGATGCGAGAGCTCGACGGCATCGAGCAGGTCCTTCACGCGGGCCTGCGGGTTGGGCACGCCCTGCAGACGAGCGAAGAACAGGAGGTTCTCGCTGGCGGAGAGCGCCGGATAGAGCATGGGAGCATGGGAGATGAAACCGATGTGGCGACGCAGCTCCTGCGCGTCCTCGATCAGGTCGAGACCCAGGATGTTCGCGCTACCGGCACTGGGACGCGACAGCGTGGAGAGCATGCGCAGGAGCGTGGTCTTTCCAGCACCGTTGGGGCCGAAGACGACCAGGAAACGTCCCTTGGGAAGGGTGAAGCTCAGATCATCGACGGCGACCCTGCTGCCAAAGGCCTTGCGCAGCCCCTTGGCCACAATGGCATCAGTCACGCGCGCTCAGCTCCTTCATCTTGACCCTGCGACGGTGCCCCGCAGCCATCACACCCGCGAACGCCATGGCCGTGCCCAGCATGAGCAGGGCGAAGCCCAGCCACAGGATGGATATGAGCGGATTGATGCGAACGTCCAGCGCGAGACCCGCCCCCGCAGTGCTGATGCCCCGGAAGACGACGAACAGGTCGTGCGTGGGCCGATGGATGACGCTGGCGATGAGTTTCTGCTGCTGCGTCATCGGGTCGTACTCCATGGCGGGATCGACCTGACCTATCAGCTTGCCATCCTTGTGCACGTTCATGTGCACGGTGAGGACCATGCGACCATCGGCGCCGTTCGTGACCTCGGTCGAGAGGAACTCGAGTTGGTAGTGCTCATCCACCTCCACGAAGCTGGTCATGGTGGTGGTCGCCTTCTCCTCGTCATAGGGGAGATAGGCGTCCCGCTGGAAGACATACATGTCGCTGCCCACCAATCCGATCAGGATGAGCGCCATGGCCATGTGGGCCACACAGGCACCCGCGCCACGCATGGCCTTGACGGCCATGCTCCCCTCTTTGAACGACATGGCCTTGATGAGCATGAACAGCGCGTTGAAGAAGAGCAGTGACGCGACGGCGAAGGCCAGGATGGCGATGATGTGCTGGTAGACCACGGGGCCACCCATGAGCACGGTCTGCGGATCGTTGGCGAGCGCGGCGTTGAAGTTGGGGAGCAGCACCGTGAGCCACAACGCCATGAGCAGTACGAAGAGACCGGCGGCGCAGGCGGCGGGCAGTTTGGCCTTGTCAAGGAAAGCGGCTCTGTCGGTCCTGGTCCAGGACAGCAGAGGGCAGATGGCGATGAGCCCACAGTAGAACACACCCAGCGGCCGCGCGATGGAACCATAGGTCGCGGCGCCCACCGCATGCCCACCCAAGGGCATCCATCCGGGAAGAGCGGCGCAGATGGTGAGATAGGTTATGAGCAGTGCTGCGAGCACCATGAGCAGGTTGTTGAGATAATAGGCGATGTCCTTCGAGAACATGCTCTGGGTTTCCTCCATGCCGCTGCGGACCTGCTTAGCGAAGGTGTCACGCCGCAGATAGAGCCCGACAGCAGGAGCCAGCAACGTACAAACGATGAGACCCAGGAAGAGGATGCGCGAGAGTGGATCACCCTCGAAGGCATGCACGGACTGGACGATGCCGGAGCGGGTGATGAAGGTGCCCAGGATCACGAAGGCGAATGTGAGTGCGGCGCAGAAGATGGTCCAACGCCGATAGATGCCCTTCTGCCTGTACACGGTGAAGTCGTGGATAAGCGCTGCGCACAGGATCCAGGGCAGGAGGCTGGCGTTCTCGACGGGGTCCCAGCCCCAATAGCCGCCCCAGCCAAGCACCACGTAGGCCCAGATGGCGCCCAAGCCGATGCCCAAGCCCAGGAAGAGCCAGGAGAAGAGCGCATAGGGCGTGCAACGGTCGACCCACAAGCGGCTGAAATCGCCCATGATGAGCGCTGCCATGCCATAGGCGAAGGGCACCGCGAGTCCCGCATAACCCACGAAGAGCGTGGGCGGATGGATGGCCATGGCCCAATGCTCGAGCAGGCTGTTCATGCCAAGGACGGCGGAGACGGCATTGAGCTGACCGTTGGAATCCAGATAGATTCCCGGTACCGGCTGGAAGGGCGAGTTGCTCGAGCTGAAGACGAGCATGCTCACGAAGATGGTCAGGAGAATCTGCATCACGAGCAGAGCGGCGCTGTCAAGCGGTTTGCAGCTGCGATAATCACGCCAGGCCATGATGCCGGCGAAGAGTGCCATGAGCCATGTCCAGAACAGCAGCGAGCCCTCCCTGCCCGCCCAGAGACCGGCGAGTTTGAAGAGCCAACCTGACGAGCTGCGGTATGAGACGACGTAATAGAGTTCGGTGTTGCCGCTGAAGAAACAGAAGACCAGCAGGAGACAGGCGATCGTGAGAGCGATGAGCGAGAGGAAACCCGCGACATGACCGCCCCAGAGGAGGCCCTTGGCATCCCGCTCGTCATCCCTTCCCTTCAGAAGGCCCAACGCGATGCAAACGATACCGATGACCAGGGCGGCGAGAGCGATGATGAGGCAGATGCGACCGATGATGACCATGTCAGTCTAGCCTTTCAGGGCGACGTTGCTGGCCACTAAGACGCCATTCGCATCTAGGGAACCACTCACCACGAGAACACTGCCATCCTTGACATCGCTGGAGAGTGCCCCGTCGAAGTCGATGGGCACGGTGACAGCGGGATCGGAGGCGTCCGCGAGCAGGAAGCGTGCCCCATCCTGGGATGCGGGCCTGAGACTGCCCGCCGCAACCGTTCCGGTCACTTTGACGGGCTTGCCCGCGATGGAAGCCCCGTAACCCAGGAGCTTGTCCACCGAAAGGGCATCCGTGGCCGTCTCGTACTTGGAGGGACACTTGGTCACCAGTTCATCGCACTGCAGGACACCGGATGCATCCAACTTGCCCGTGCAGATGGCGGTGATATCGTTGCCGAAGGTGGCGGCCACTCCCCCATCGTAGACGACGGTCAAGGATGCGCCGGGCGCTCCCTCATCGTAGATGGCGAAGTGCAAGCTCGTTCCCTGCATGGAATAGGAGTTGGGAAGCACCTTGCCGGTCACCTGGACGCGCTTATCCTGGTATTTCCCGCCCAGTACATCAGCTACCGAGGCTGTCTTGGCGGCACCGCCCGCGCCGACGACGGCGAGGATGACGGCAAGGACGACCACGATGACGCCGGAGACCACGATCAGACGACGCTTCATCTTGCTGTTCATGCTCAGCTTCCTCTTTCACGCCTAAATGACACCCTAAGAATAACATTCGTATTCTAGACCACTGGTAAGGATAGCACAATCACCCAATGGCCCCATGCAGGCAGGACCGCGCATAGAACAAGGGCCCGCATGAGCGGGCCCTTGGCTTGGAGCGATCGACCGAAATGCTGCTAGACAGCCAGGAAGAACTTGACCAGGAAGAGCGCGGCCAGGAGGTAGGTGAGGACGTACTTCTTGCTGGCCTTGCCGGTGCAGACGTTGATGACGGTGAAGGCGATGAGGCCCAGACCGATGGCATGTCCGATGGAACCGGAGATGGGCATGGCCAGGATCATGAGGGCGACAGGAACGACCTGCTCGATGTCGGTCAGGTTCACCTTGGCGAGACCCTCCAGCATGATGATACCAACGTAGATGAGGGCGGCGGAGGTGGCGGCGCCGGGGATGATGGCCGCGATCGGGGCGATGAACATGCAAGCGAGGAACATGACGGCGCAGGTGAGAGCAGTCAGGCCGGTGCGGCCACCCTCCTCGACACCGGAGGCGGACTCGATGAAGGTGGTGACGGTGGAGGTACCGCAGGCGGAACCCACGCAGGTGCCGACGGCGTCGGCGAGCATGGCCTGCTTCATCTGGGGCATCTTGCCCTCGTCATCCAGCATGCCGGCACGGGAGGCGGTGCCCACCAGGGTGCCGATGGTATCGAACATATCGATCATGCAGAAGGTGACGATGAGGGTGATGAGCGTGAACCAGCCCAGCTGGACGAGACCGGCGAAGTTGAACTTGAAGAAGGTCAGCGCGATCATGTCCTTGAAGGGCGGTGCCCAGCTGGCGGTAGCCAGAGCGGCGAAGGGATTGGTGCCCAGGAAGAGCGCCTCGCCCAGCCAGTAGAGAACGGAGGCGATGAGCATGCCCAGGATGACGGAGCCCTTGACGCCCTTGTGCTGGAGCAGGATGATGGCGAACAGACCCACGAACATGGTGATGACGGTCAGCACCATGACGGGATAGGCGGAACCCATGGTGGTCTGCGCATAGCCGGCCGTGAGGGAACCGAAGAAGTCACGCATCGCATAGAAGGGGCCGCCGGTCTCGGAATAGAGGCTGACGTTGGAGCCCAGACCGATGTTCATGAGCATGAGGCCGATGGCGGGAGCGATACCCAGACGGACGCCCAGCGGGATCGCCTCGACGATCTTCTCGCGCCCGTTGAGTATCGTCAGGATCAGGAAGACGACACCTTCGGCGAGGACGATGACCATGGCAGCCTGGAACGATGCCACGTAGGTCATGCCAGTGATGGCGGCTATGTTGCCAACGACCACGGCCATGAAGCTGTTCAGACCCATACCGGGTGCCAAGCAGAAGGGCTTGTTGGCTGCGAAGGCCATGATGATCATGGCGATACCGGAAGCCAAGCAGGTCGCCATGAAAACGGCGTTCCACAGTGCCATGCCACCGTCGGTGGCGCCCCAACCGGTGAGCAGGTTGGGGTTCAGGGCGATGATGTAAGCCATCGTCATGAAGGTGGTGAGACCAGCGATGATCTCTGTGCGAACGGACGTGCCGTTCTCCTTTAGTTTGAAGATCTTCTCCATAGGCCCTCTCCCAGGTCGTTAGCCATCCCGGCGCTCGCCGGGCTTCCGAAAACGGGTGGATACTACCACAGAGAACAGCGGATGTGGGCCAGAATGGACCGGAAACCGGGTGTTCCATCGTGATTTTTTCCTGCGAACGACCAAGGGCGCACCACAATAGGTGCGCCCTTGAGTCACTTCCAATCACAAGAACTAGTGGTTCGCCACTCTTCCGTTACCTTCCGTGCCGGCCCTCCTTGCGACGTCTGGAGATGAGCACGGCGGCGATGATGGCAAGCGCGATGGCCAGCAGGATCAGGCCGATGCCGATGATGATGACCGCGGTGTTGTGCGACTTGAGAGCGGGCTCGGGCGGCGTGAGGATGTCGGTGCCATTGCCCGTGGTCCCGTTGACGGCAGTGCCGTTACCGATGTCGGTGCCCGGAGTGACGGCGATGCCTGGTGCCTCCGTCGCCTTCTTGATGTAGTTGACCTCGACCATGTCGCTGTAGACGGTGTCGCTCACCAGGCTACCGTCGACCGCCTTGACGGAGCAGCAGTAGAAGACCGAGCCCTCGGTGGGAGGAACGACCACGTGGTCCATGGTGGCACCGGCAACGGGCACGTTGTCGCTCTTGAGACCGGTGGCGCTGGAGTACCACTGGTACTGCAGCGTGCCGCCATCGGGAGCATGCGCGACTATCTTCAGATCGCATGCCGTGCCCTCGTTGAACTTGCCGCCCTTGGGCTGGCTGTCGATGACGGGCGCAGCGAGGCTGGTCTTGTTGACGGTCACGTTGAAGCTGTCACTGCATCCCTGATAGGTGACGGTGACCTTCTGGGTGCCGGGAGAGCTCAAAGTCGAGGGGTTCACCTTGAACAGGCTCGTATCCTTGGTGTCCATGAAGCCCAGGTTCGTGTAGATGCGCACCTGCATACCGGAAAGATCCACCGTCTCGCCCGCATCGTAGGTGGTCTTGCTGGGCAGGCTGGTGATCTCGATCGATTCCACGGTCTCGACTTCCTTCACCTCGGGAGTGGAGGAACGACGGGTGACGGCGCTCACGCTCGTGTAGCTGTAGTTGACATCCCCCATCGAGTTGGTTTGGAAGACGCCGCAGACGAAGTAGCGCGTCTGTCCTTCGGGGACGTCCGCCACCAGGACAGGTCCATCCTCGCCATCGATCGCCTTGATGTCGAAGAGCTGCCCGCTCGCGGTCTCGTACCACTGGTACTCGAGCGTATACGCATGATCGTAGTTCAGGACATCGCAGGCGAGCTTGATGACGCTGTCGGGCTTGACCTCGACGTTGGCCTTGATCCTGATCTCGGGGGCAGTGGGATACCAGGAGGGCAGGATGCTCACATAGGCGTTCCGGCTCTTGGTGGTGCCGTATTCGTTGCCCACGATGCAGTAGATCTGTGCTCCGGAGAGACTCTCCTGTGGCGCTTCGAATACGAAGACGTTGCCCACCTGGCCGTAGTCCTTGCAGTACTTCGCCCACGGCATGTTGGCGCTCTTATCGTCCCGGGTGTCGTAGACCTTGCCATCCCAGACCACGTACCAGTGGTAATCGAAGTACATATGGCCGGGATCCTCCGTGGACACGCACTGGTAACTTGCCCAGTCCGTCCCAGCGGTGTAGGCAACGTTCTGGGGCTGATACTCGATGGTGGGCGGACCAGCCGCGATGGCGAATGTGGGGATCACCAGAGCCAGGGAGAGAGCGCAGAACAGCGCGACCAGAGCATGCTTGAACCTCATGAGGGTACCTCCTTGCCGTGAGACCACCGATGAAGATGCATGTTGGTGCGCCCAGCAGGACTCGAACCTGCAACCACCGGATTAGAAGTCCAGTGCTCTATCCATTGAGCCATGGGCGCACACCGGTCATTGTACTCCATGCGAAGCGCTTATCCATAACCCCTAAGGTGTAGGCGTCGACGCACCCCGTTGACGAATCGGTTACAAGGGATTCATTCGACCGTTGCGCGCTTAACAAGCAGCGGGGCGAAGGCTAGAATCCAGTTTTGGCACTTCCAGCATGCGAGTGCCAAAACTGTTCGTAGCAAGCGGTTCCACGACCCGAAAGAAGGTTCCCCCGTCATGCGCAAGTTCAAGACAGAGAGCCAGAAGCTCCTCGATCTCATGATCAACTCCATCTACACCAACCGCGAGATCTTCCTTCGCGAGCTCGTCTCCAATGGCTCCGATGCCGTCGACAAGCTCTACCTCAAGAGCCTCACGGATTCCGATGCCGTGGTGGCCAAGGAGGCGCTGGGCATCTCCATCACCCCCAACAAGGACGCCCGCACCATCACCATCAGCGATACCGGCATCGGCATGACCAAGGATGAGTTGGATAAGAACCTCTCCACGATCGCGCACTCCGGCAGCCAGGAGTTCAAGGAGGCCAATGCCAAGGAGCAGGGCAAGGACATCGACATCATCGGTCAGTTCGGCGTGGGCTTCTATTCCGCCTTCATGGTGGCCAAGAACGTGAAGGTCATCTCCCGTGCCTTCGGTAGCGATGAGGCGTGGATGTGGGAGAGCAGCGGTGCGGAGGGTTACGAGATCAAGCCCGCGACCAAGGATACCTGGGGCACGGACGTCATCCTGACCCTCAAGGACGATACCGCAGACGACAAGTACAGCGAGTTCCTGGAGGACTGGCGCATCAAGGGTCTGGTCAAGAAGTACAGCAACTACGTGCGCTATCCCATCCGTCTGATCGAGTCCAAGGAGGAGGACGAGCCCGGCAAGCCCAAGACCGAGGTCATCAACTCCATGGTACCCATCTGGAAGCGCAAGAAGAGCGAGGTGAGCGACGAGGACTACGCCGAGTTCTTCAAGAGCAACTTCCATGAGACCGAGGGCCCGCTGCGCACCATCAGCGTGCATGCCGAAGGCGCACTGTCCTATGACGCGCTCCTGTTCATCCCCGCCAAGACCGCTTGGAACTACTACGACCGCGAGTTCAAGAAGGGTCTCGCCCTGTACAGCAGCGGCGTCATGATCATGGAGAAGTGCGAGGAGCTGCTGCCCGACTGCTTCGGATTCGTCAAGGGCGTCGTCGACAGCCAGGACCTGAGCCTGAACATCTCCCGTGAGACGCTGCAGCACAACAATCAGCTCAAGGTGATCGCCCGCCGTCTGGAGAAGAAGATCAAGAGCGAGCTCGTCGCCCTGCGCGATGACGACCGCACGGCGTACGAGGCCTTCTTCGAGCAGTTCGGCCGCGCATTCAAGTTCGGCATCTACAGCTCCTTCGGCGAGAAGAAGGAACTGCTCGAGGACCTGCTCATGTTCTATTCCGCGCGCAAGCAGAAGCTCATCACGCTCGCGGAGTACATCGAGGACGCTCCCCAGGATCAGAAGTCCATCTACTATGCAGCCGGCAACGACCTCGACCGCGTCTCCAAGCTGCCCATGGTCACCACCGTCCTCGCCAAGGGCTATGACGTGCTGCTGTGCACCATGGACGTGGACGAGTTCTGCCTCATGGGCCTGCGTGAGTACTACGGCAAGCAGTTCCGCAACGTCTCGAGCGGCAACCTGGACGTCGAAACGGAAGACGAGATCGATGCCGCCGAGGCCCTGGACACCGAGAACGCCGAGCTCTTCACCGCGCTGAAGGATGCTCTGGATGGCAAGATCGACAAGGTGCGCAGCTCGACCCGTATCACCGACGCCCCCGCCTGTCTGGTCTCCGACGGTCCGCTCTCCCTGGAGATGGAACGCATCCTGGCCAACGAGCCCGGTGCCGATCCCAACATGTTCAAGGCCGTGCACATCCTGGAGCTCTCGCCCAGCCATCCGGTCTTCGCAGCACTGCAGGCAGCCCAGGAAGCCGGTGATGGGGATAAGATCGCCCGCTACGCCAAGCTCCTGTACAACCAGGCCCGCCTGATCGAGGGCCTCCCGATCGAGGATCCCATCGCCTTCGCCCGCGACATCGCCGCGCTGATGCAGTAGGACACGGAAAAGGCCCCCGGAAGGGGGCCTCGTGTTGTCTGGAGCGGCGTACGGGACTCGAACCCGCAACAACCAGCTTGGAAGGCTAGTGCTCTACCATTGAACTAACGCCGCGTGGTCGGGGTGACAGGATTCGAACCTGCGACATCCTGCTCCCAAAGCAGGCGCGCTACCAGGCTGCGCCACACCCCGCCATCCGTGTTGGACGACCGTCGTCGTCCAGAGCAAGAGCAAGTATACGCATACACTAGCTGCTGCGCAAATGCGAATCCGCCATAGCGAGCAGCTGCTCCTTCAGGTTGCGCAGGGCGTTGCCGCGGTGCGAGACGGCGTTCTTCTGCTCCATGCTCACCTGTGCCATCGTGATGGTGCCACCGAAGACGTCGGGGTGGAAGATGGGATCGTAGCCGAAGCCCTCATCCCCCACTTCCGTATAGCCGATGTGCCCTTCGACGGTGCCACGGGCGACGGTCTCGGCGCCATCGGCATCGATGAACACCAGCACGCTCACGAAACGCGCCGTGCGCTGCTCATCGGGCACGCCATCGAGCATCTCGAGCAGCAGGCGGTTGTTGGCACCGTCATCGCCATGATCACCGGCGAAACGGGCACTGCGCACGCCCGGGGCGCCGTCAAGCGCATCCACCACCAAACCGGAGTCGTCGGCAAGGGCGGGCATGCCGGTGGCCTCATGGGCGGCACGGGCCTTGATGCGGGCGTTGTCCAGGAAGGTCTCTCCATCCTCTTCGGGCTCGGGGTATGAGGCGACGGCCTTGAGCGGCACGAATTCCCAGCCCGGGAAATCGAGGGCGGTCCTTATCTCCTGGATCTTATGGGCGTTGTTGCTGGCGACGACGACCTGCATGCGTGGCTCCCCTACTCGGCGATGGCGGCGCGCTGCATCTCCTGCAGCTGTGCGATGGCGGCGGTGGCCATGTCGAGCATCTCGTTCATGCGATCACGCGTGAAGGGGGCGCGCTCGCCGGTGCCCTGGATCTCGATGATCTCACCGGCACCGTTCATCACCAGGTTCATGTCGACCTCGGCGACGGAGTCCTCGGCGTAGTCGAGATCGCAGAGCAGCTCGCCATCCACCATGCCCACGCTCACGGCGGCGACTTGGCCGAAGAGCGGATTGCGCTTGATCTTGCCGGCCTTCTTCCAGGTTTCGAGTGCATCGTGCAGGGCCACCCAGGCACCGGTGATGCTGGCGGTGCGGGTGCCACCGTCGGCGCAGAGCACGTCACAGTCGATATGCACGGTCACCTCGCCACCCAGACCCTTGAGGTCGGTCACGTTGCGCAGTGAACGCCCGATGAGACGCTGTATCTCCTGGCTGCGTCCGCTCTGCCCCTTGATCTCGCGGTCGGTGCGAGTGTTGGTGGCAGCCGGGAGCATCGCGTATTCGGCAGTGACCCAACCGGCACCGGAGCCCTTGCGCCAACCGGGCACCTTCTCCTCAATGGTGGCGGCGCACACGACCTGCGTGTCACCGAAGCAGATGAGGCAGGAGCCCATCGCGTTCTTCAGATAGCCGCGGGTGATGCTCACGGGGCGCAACTGGGTGGCGTCCCTTTCGAAGGAGCGTTTCTTGACCATCGTATACAATCCTTTCGAACTGCTGGGAGTGGAGCCCATCACTCCTCACCCATGTCCACATGTTGGATGCTCTCCACCGGATGACTGAAGATGCGGCTGCCAAGCTCCAGGAAGCCCGCGAGATCATCGCTGGTGGTGGCGAAACGGTAGATGGGCTCGCCGGTGGCCAGCTGGCCACGGCGGCGCAGGGTCTCGGCGACCTCGCGTGCGGTCTCCTGGGCGCTGGAGATGAGCTTCACATCGGGGCCCACCGCCTGCGCTATGAGGGGTTCGACCAAGGGGAAGTGGGTACAGCCCATGACCAGGGTGTCGATGCCGTGCTCGGCCGCGCAGGAAAGGTAATCGCGCGCCACCTGCTGGTATTCCTCGAGCAGCTGGTGTGGGATGCGATAGGGACCCTGCCCGATGCACAGGCCCTCCTCGGCGATTTGGACGAAGCGCGGAGTCGCCTTGGAATACACGGTGACACCGGCGTCGAGGGCATGGATGGCATCCACATAGGCACCACTCTCGACCGTGCCCACAGTGGCGATAACGCCCACCTTGCGGTTGCTCGTGACCTGCACGGCCGCGCGGGCGCCGGGCGCGATGACGCCTATGACCGGCACATCGAAATCCTTCTGCGCCATCCTGAGCCCGGCGGCGGTGGCGGTGTTGCAGGCGATCACGATGAGCTTCACTCGCTGCTGACACAGCCAGGAGCAGATCTGATGCACGAAACCACGCACCTCGTCCTGTGAACGGGGCCCGTAGGGGCAACGCGCCGTGTCGCCGAAGTAGAGTATCGATTCGTGGGGCAATGCCTTGGCTATCTCGTTGGCCACCGTGAGGCCACCGATACCAGAGTCGAACACCCCTATGAGATCAGTCCTTTCCATGGGGCGGATTATAGCGCAAAGAGCATGCTGATTCCGTTCGCGAGGGCTGGTTTCGATTGACAACCCACGTTTCGAACACAAGAATGGTCTGGTACGGCATTCGAACGGCTAGGAGGACGTTGCAGATGGGCAAGGGAAGTTGTCTGGTCTTGGAGGGCGGCGCCATGCGTTGCAGTTTCACCGCGGGAGTCTTGGACCACATGATGATCGCACGCATCCCCTACCCCGATGCCATCGTGGGAGTCTCCGCCGGCAACCTGGTGGCATCCAGCTACCTTTCCGGGCAGATAGGCCGAAGCATCCGCATCAATTGCACGTACTGCGATGACTCCCGCATGGCCAGCCTACGCAGCATGCGTCGCTCGGGAAGCTTCGTCGACCCCGACTTCCTGTATCACAAAGTGCAGGAGGAGCTCGACCCCTGCGACATCGAGGCGCTGGCGGCCAACCCCTGCGAACTCACCGTGGTCTGCACGGACGTGGAGACCGGTGGACCCCGCTACTTCAAAATCGACGACATGAGAAAGCAGATCGACGTCGTGCGCGCGAGCGCGAGCCTGCCGCTCGTCTCCCGTCCCGTTGAATACGGTGGCTACAAGCTGCTCGATGGCGGCGTCGCCGACAGCATCCCCCTGCAATGGGCGCTCGACCAGGGTTTCGAACGCATCGTGGTGATCCTCACCAGGGACCACGCCTACTCCAAGGAGCCCGAATCCCGCATGCTCCTCGCCCGTCGTATGCACAGCTCCTTCCCGCCACTCCTGAAGGCCATGGAGGAGCGCTACATCATGTACAACGCCGAACGCGAACTCTGCTTCCGCTTGCAGGAGGAGGGCAGGATCGTGCTCATCGAGCCGCCTGTTCCCGTGACGATCCCGCAGATGGAGAAGGACGCGAGCAAACTGGTCGCACTCTACAACCAGGGCTTGGCCGTGGCGCGCGAGCACGAACAGGAGATACGCGCCGCTCTGAGCTAGCGCTTCTTCCGCAGCGCTTCGGCCGCCGCAGCGCGCTCCCTGCAGATATCACGCCACTTGGGCGTCTTCTCGAGCAGCTCCGCGAGCGCCTGCATGTGCGTGGGGATGTCGATGCCCTGGGGGCATGATGCGACACAGGCTCCGCAACCGATGCATGCGGCGGGCTGGCGGTCCTCCGGGATGCTCTCGACGCGCATGCCCACCGTGACGGAGGGCGCGAAGCGGGCTTCATCGTAGATTCCCAGCAGGAACGGGATGTCCAGGCCCATGGGGCAGCCATCGCAGCAGTAACGACAAGCGGTGCAGGGCAGACGATCGTACATCGACGCGGCGATGTCCTGCAGGGCCACGATCCCATCTGCGGATAAGCCCTTCCCATCCTCGAAGGTCGCGACGTTGTCGCGCATCTGCGCCATGTCCGACATGCCCGAAAGGATGACCGTGGGCAGAGGCTGGGGAACGCTCATGAGCCAGCGGAATGCCCAGGAGGCGATGGAATCGCCGGGGCGCAGCGCCTTCAGGCGCTCTTCGGCGCCTGCGTCGAGTTTGGCGAGCCGACCACCCCGCACCGGCTCCATGACCCAGATGGGGATTCCACGCGACGCGAGCAGTTCGACCTTGCCCTTGGCATCCTGCAGGGTCCAATCAAGATAGTTGAGCTGGATCTGGCAGAACTCCATGTGTTGGCCGCAGTGGTCGAGGAAGCGCTCCAGGTTCTCCACGCCACCATGGGACGAGAAGCCCAGGTGCCCGATGCGACCCAGTCGCTTCTGCTCGAGGAAGTAATCCAGGATGCCCCACTGTGGATCCATGTAGACGTCGATCGAGAACTCGCTCACGTTGTGTAGCAGATAGAAATCGAAGTGGTCGACGCCGCACTTATCAAGTTGTTCCTCGAAGATGGACGCGGGGTCGTAGCGATCCGCCGGCTGATGACCGGGATACTTGCTCGCCAGATAGAAGGAATCACGTGGGTGCCTGGCCAACGCGCGGCCCAGGATGATCTCGGAGAGACCCCCATGATACGGGTACGCGGTATCGAAGTAGTTGATCCCATGTTCGAGTGCGTAGTCGACCATCTGGAAGACCTGCGCCTCGTCGATGCTCTTATCCTCCAGAAGGGGCAGACGCATAGCGCCGAAACCCAGCATCGAGAGCTGCTTGCCTTGGAAATCACGGTGGAGCATGTCATTCCCCTCCTCGTTGACGGCCTGTCACTCGCTTCGAAGCACGATGCTAGGATATCATGCTTCTGGAATACGTTCAGGCAAGCACCACGGGATTCCCATGGTGGATTAAGGATATGGAGCACAACGCATGCTCGATTTCAAACCTGTCTCGCAAGGCGACCTGGCGACCCTGCGCCGCTACTACGCCGATTGTGACTACCAGCTCTGCGAATACAGCGCGCTCGTCAAGTACATGTGGCGCTGCAACCTCAACAGCGACTGGACCGAGGCGGCGGGATGCCTCATCATCCGCAACGACATCGGTGGCAAGATCTGCTTCGATTACCCCATTCCCGGCCCGCAGGGCGACGAGGACGCTGCCCTCGAGCACATCGAGGAGTGGTGCCTGGAGACGGGTACGCCGCTCGAGATCTCCGTGGTCCCGGTGGCCAAGGCGCCCCGCCTGCTCGTGCGCTATCCGCGCTTCAAACTGATCAACAACCGCAGCTGGTGGGACTACGTCTACGACGCGGAAGCGCTCAGGACCTTCGCCGGCCGTCACTATTCCGGCCAGCGCAACCACATCAACAAGTTCAGGAAGCTCTATCCGCAAGCGGAATGGAAGGTGCTGGGCGAAGACGACGGGGCACTCATCGAGCGTTTCTGGGACGAGCTCGACGAAGCCGGCGCCAAGCAGGACGAGAAAGCGGTCAAGGAGCTGCGGCTATCCAAGGAGATGCTCGAACTGCGCACGCTCCCCTTCTTCTTCGCGGGTGGATTCGTTCTGGAAGGCCGACTCATCTCAATCGCCATGGGCGAGATATGCGGCGACACCCTGCATGAGCACATCGAGAAGGCTCTGCCCGACTTCGAGGGTGTCTACCCGGCCACCGTCCAGGCCTTCGCCCAGGCTTTCGCGACGGACGGCGTGCGCTACATCAACCGCCAGGATGATGTCGACGACAAGGGCCTGCGCACGAGCAAGCTGCAGTACCGCCCCGTGACGCTGGCGCAGAAGTACTGCTTCTCCGTTCTGAACGAACTCGACGGCATCGATGCGATCCCCACACTCGAGACCGATCGCCTGACGCTCTCCGCTCTCGAGGAGGGGGATAAGCCCGCCTACAACGCGCTCTGTCTGGACGATGAGCGCAACCTGTTCTGGGGATACGACTTCCGCGAGGACTGGAAGGGCGAGCCGCTGAAGGATTACTTCCTGGATGTGGCGCGCCGGGATTTCGCCACCAAGATGGCGATCAACTTCGCGGTCCGCCTGGAGGGTGAGTTCATCGGCGAGGTGGTGCTCTATCGCTTCGACGGCAAGGGTCATGCCGAGCTGGGCTGTCGGATCGCCCCGGCCTACGATGGGCACGGCTACGGCGTGGAGGCCTTCCAACGAGTGGCGGAATGGGCACTCTACAGCTTGGGGCTCCGTCGCGTGGTGGCAAAGTGCCACCGACCCAACGAGGCATCGTATCGCATGCTCTCGAGCTGCATGCGTCGTGTGGGCGAGGACGAGACCTTCTACTATTTCGCCAAGGAAGTCTAGCGGAGCGCGCTGCTCAGCTCTCGTAGATGATGGAGCCCAGGTGGCCAAGGTCGCTCGGGCTGAAGCTGGCGACCGCCTCTTCGAAGCGCTTATCCACAAGAAGAGCCTTGAGAGCCCTGATGAGAGGGCGTGTCGCCTGCGTCTTGACGACCACGAGGTCGACCCATTCCGTCTGCAGGGGCACGAAGTCGATCGCTTTGAACTGCTCGGCCTCGCGTCCACAACACACGCAGGCATCCGCCGCCCCCATCGCCACTCGCTTGATGGCAGCGGGAGCGACGAGCTCGTCACTGTCATAACCCTGGATGCTGCTTCCCTTCGCCTCCATCGCGCAGAGTTTCTCGTCCAGAAGCACGCGAGCCCCGCTGCCCTTGCTGCGGTTGGACAGGCGGACTCCCTCACGCAGGAGGGCACCCCAGGAAGCGATCCTCTTGGGGTTCCCCTTTGCGACCGCGAAACCGGCGGAGCGGGCGTACAGGCGGAACACCACGACATTCGCTCCAGGGGCCAGGTTGCGGACATAGGGCAGGTTGGAGCTGTTGCTACGTTGGTCGTACAGGTTGACGACTGCCATATGCGCGTCGCCCGCGTAGAGATTGACCAAGGCGGTGTAACTGCCACGCACCAAGCGGACCGCAGGGATGCCAAGGCTGTTCAGATTGCCCACGATCACATCAGCGACCATGTCCTCCCCTGCCAGAACGAAAGGCTCGACTTGGAGCGCACCGAAGGAAGCAGCTTGCGAGAGCGCCTGGGATGCTGCAGGAGAGGGAGAGGCGACGGGAGGAAAGCTCCTCGTATCATCGCTTCGAGTCGAGCCGATCCCAGTCTGGCGAGTCGACGCGATGTAGGCTTCCACGTCCTCCATGGTGAAACGGAGCTTCCTGCCCACACGGTACGAGGCGAGCTTGCCCTCCTTGGCCAGCTGGTAGACGGTGTTCTTGCCCAAATCGAGCAAACGGGCGACGTCTTCGGCGTTCATAACATCATTGGATAGCATCTTTACTCCTTGATGCCAGTTAATTATTCTTTGTTAAGTATATATCATGACGAGAAGATGGCAAGTGCCCCGGACACGCGTCATGTGGCGAGGCGTGACGAACGGTGACGAAACGCAACAGGATTCGTGGATAAGAACATTCTCGCTTGAGACGTGATGCGGGCCTGGGGCATACTGCAGTTGTCAGCAGGGAGCTGACGCGAAACCACCGAGAACCCGCCGGGAGAGCCGGCCGAGAAGAAAAAGGGGGAGACATCATGAAGATTTCCGCTCGCAACCAGATCAAGGGTACCGTCAAGTCCGTCAAGGAGGGTGCCGTCAACGCCGTCGTCGTCATCTGCCGTGGCAACCACAACCCCATCAAG
>JAFRFV010000017.1 GCA_017434185.1 Coriobacteriales bacterium | reverse complement strand
CTGCTATAATCGCAGCGGAACCGATGAAGGAGGTCGTCATGGCTGGCCGCAGCGTCCACGGAATCCCCACGATGCTGATACTGCTGATAAGCGCTGCGCTCCTGCTGGGCTGCGGACTGGTCGGCAGCGGGGATGGTGGTGGTGGCGAGCCGGAGCCCACGCCCACGCCAGCACCCGCGCCCGTACCCGAGGGGCCGCGCTACGTGTTCGTCGAGGACAGCCCGGGAACCGCGCTCTCCCCCATCGATGCGGAGGCGGCGGCGCTGTGCGACGACAGCATCAGGGCGGCGATCGACTGCCTCAACCGCTACGATGGGCAGTGGCCCGAACTCGCCGTGAGCGCCTACGACCCGAGCCGCCATCACCGTGCCCTCGAGCGTCTCACGGCGGAGCAGCAACGCGTCTACCTGCAGATGGAGAGCGCGCTTGCCAGCTTTGGCGACTATCGCATCGACGACAACGGGCTGAGCAGCGGCGCATCCACCTTCCTCACCGCCTACGATGCGCTGATGTTGGACCACCCCGAATTCGCCATCTATTCCTCGATCGGCTACGACTGGCCCTACGAGGTACCGGTGTACTTCATGCCCGGCAAGGACGGTAACACGCCCAGCAGTGATCGCGCCGCCGTGCAGCAAGCCGCCAACCACGAGATCGAACTCTATCAGGCGACCATCGACCGCGTGATCGCCAAGATGCCCGCGGGACTGAGCGACAGCCAGAAGGCACTGTATCTGGCGGCCTTCCTGAGCTATCACTGCAGCTACGACCAGAGCGGGAAGGCGGTACTGGCGCCGTGGCAGCCCTACACGGCACTCGTGCGTCGCAGTGCCGTGTGCAAGGGATACGCCACCGCCATGCAGGAGCTCATGAAGGCGGCGGGTCTGGAATCACGTGTGCAGACGGGAACCGCGCCCAGCGAGGGCGAGCATGCGTGGGTGAGCGTGGAGACCCCAGAGGGCACGCGCTACATCGACCCCACCTGGATGGATGACGAGACGACCTGGCCGGACATGAGCTGGTTCCTGTTGGACCGCGAGACGATGGAGCGCGCCGGCTACGTGTTCTTCCCCGACGACCCCAACTACAACCTCTAGCCCAGGATGTCGGCCACGATGTCGGCAAAGCCCTTGGCGGCGCTGCCGGCATGCTTGGTGCCCGTGACCCCGTCCTTCATCTGAGCGGAATCGCGTGCCTCGCAGATGTCACTGATGAATTCCATGATGCTCTCGACGAAGTCGAAGCCCAGCACGGCGGCGATGTTGCCGGCGACCTCGGCCTCGTCATCGACGCCCAGTTCACCACGCGCCACGCTGTCCTTGAGCTCCCGACCATTGACGAAGAGTCGTGCCAGCGCGCCCACGGGTCCGATGCCCAGCAACTCGGCCACGGCACCGATGTACTCCACGGTGCTGTCGCCGCCCAAACGGTACAGCGGCAGGATCATGCGCACGAGAGCAGTATTCGCGCTGTTGGCAGGTGTGGCGAAGCCCACGATCGCCCCATCGGCCTTGAGCTGCTTGAACTGGGCATCATGACCGGTCGCGTACTCTCCGCCCAGCACCAGGGCGAAGTCCTGATCCTCCATCTGCTCCTTGAGTGCCTGGAACGTCTCCAGGTCCTCCGGGCCATCCACGCTCAGCACGACGAGATCGGGCTCGATCTCGTCCGCCAGCTCCGGCAATTTCCCGCGCTCGTCGAAGGGCTTATCCGCCAACTTCAGATAGGTCTTGGCCCTGAAGAGCGTCCGCAGGGAATCGTTGTACTCACCAGCGGAAAGGCAGCTGAGTACGATCTTGTCCTCGAGCGGCTCGAGCAGCGGCCATCCACCGGCACCAGCGGCAGCAGCGGCCGCCGCGGCAGCAGCCAGACGACGCGGCCGGATGAAAGCGGCATACCCAAGGCCCAGCAGCGCCAACACCGCGGCGGCACCACCGGCGAGCCAGCCAGCGCCAAACTTCTTCGCGGGCTTGGGCGAAGGAACGACAGTGCCGCCTGGATCGGGCGTCACCCCGCCGCCGCCCAGCGCGGGAATCTGCTCCCAGAGGGTCTCGCCGCAGCGCGTGCACACGTTCTTCCTCAGACCCGCCTTGTCCTGCGTGGGCTCGTCGACCACCGTCCACTCATCGGGATGATCATGCCCCAGCGCGGGCAGGACGGTCACGACGCGATCACCGCAATTGCCGCAGACGATGGTGTCACTGCCGTCCGCAGTGCAGGTGGGCTCGACCAGGATGGGCTCGCCATAGGCGTGACCGGTAGCGGGAAGGGTCTTCTCGTAACTATCGCCGCAGCGACTGCAACGGTAGCTGGCATGTCCATCCTCCGTGCAGGTGTTGGGCTTGTCGATGGTCTCCACGTAGTTGTGCCCCAGCGCGGGGATGCTTCGCGTGGTGATGTCGCCATTGGGAACCCCGCAGTTCCAATGGCTGCACTGCAGGGTCTGCGAGCCCGAAGCCGTACAGGTCGCAGGGGTCGAATCGATGACCACGGAGTAGTCGTGGCCCTGCGCGGGGATGATGACGGTCCACTCCGTCATGGTGCCCAGCCTCATGCAATCGTTGCACCAATAGGTGATGGTACCGGTGTCGGTATCGTAATAGGGATCGGTCCTGGAGACCTCGTTCAGGTCGCTGCTACCGCAGGTGGGGCAGGTTACCGCGAGCGCGGCGGTGGCGAAGGCCAGCATGAGGCCCGCCGCCAGGGCGAGACCGGCGATGAAGGGGATAAGCGCACGGTTGAAGCGGATCATGAACGTCTCCTCACATCCAGAGTACTGCCACGTGGCCAGTATAACGCGGGGATGAGCAGGGCTTATCCCCCGAAGGGGCTAGTCCTGCAGGAGCTCCTCCATCTGTCCGATGAGCTCGTCGAAGTAGTGCAGCGCGTCGTCGATGGGATCCGGGCTGGCCATGTCCACGCCGGCGCCACGCAGCAACTCGATGGGCGTCTTGCTGCAGCCGCCCTTGAGGAAGCCCAGGTAGTCCTGCACGGCGGGCGCACCCTCGCGCAGGATGCGGTTGGACAGCGCGATAGCGGCGCTGAAGCCCGTCGCGTACTGGTAGACGTAGTAGTGGTAGTAGAAGTGCGGGATGCGGGCCCACTCGCAGCGGATCTGCTCGTCAACGGTGATGCCGGGACCGTAGTAATCCTGGTTGAGCTGGCCGTAGATGTCGCACAGGGCATCGGCGGTGACGCCCTGTCCGCTGGCCTGCAGCTCGTTCACCTTGAGTTCGAACTCCGCGAACATGGTCTGGCGGTAGATGGTGCCTCTGAACTGCTCCAGGAAGTGGTTGAGCAGGTAGGCGCGCATCCTGGGGTCGCTCGCGTGGTCGAGCAGGTAGTGCATGAGCAGTGCCTCGTTGCAGGTACTGGCCACCTCGGCCACGAAGATGGCGTAGTCGCTGTAGCACACGGGCTGGTTGGCGCAGGAGAGATAGGTGTGCAGGCTGTGACCCATCTCGTGGATGAGTGTGAAGACGTCGTCGAGTGTGCCCTGGAAGTTGAGCAGGATCACGGGATGCATGCCGTAGCCGCCCGCGGAGTACGCACCGCTGCGCTTGCCAGGCGTCTCGTAGACGTCCACCCAGCGCTGGTCGAGACCCTGACGCACGATCGAGAGGTATTCGGGACCCATTGGCTCGAGCGCGGCCAGGATGAGCTCGCAAGCCTCCTCGTACGTGTAGCGGGGGTCGATGCCCTCCACCACCGGCACATAAAGGTCCCAGTAACGCAGCTGCTCGAGGCCCATGAGCTTGCTGCGCAGCGCCACATAGCGGTGCAGGGCGGGCAGGTTGCGGTGTACGGCCTCGATGAGCGCGTGGTAGACCTGCGTGGGGATCTCGTTCCCGTCGAGCGCCGCCTCCAGGCTGCTCGCGTACTTACGGGCATCGGAGAAGAACTGCTGCTGCTTGGCCTGGGCGCCCAACGTGGCGGCGCAGGTGTTGCGGAACTGCTGGTAGGTGGCGTAGAGCGACTCGTAGGCGCTCTGGCGCAGCGCGCGGTCGGGCTGCATCATGAGTGGGATGTAGCTGCCGTGGGTCACGGGGTGGGTGGCGCCGGTGGAGTCGACGGCGTCGCGGAACGTCATGTCCGCGTCGTTCAGGAGCGAGTAGATGTTGGAGGGCTGGGCGGCCATGTCCTGCGCCGCGGCGAGCAGCTGCTCCTCCGCGGGGCTGAGCACGTGGGGCGCGCGACGGAAGACGCGGTCGAGCACGCGCTTGTAGAGTTTGAGGTCGGGGCAGTCGTCGTACCAGGTCTCGACGGTGGCGGCGCCGATGGCGAGCAGCTCGTTGGAGAACCATGCGAAGGAGCTGCCGATGGCGACGAACAGGTTCATGACCTGCGCTTCCATGTCCTGGTAGTGGTTGTCGCGCGTGTCTTCGTCGCTTTTGCGGGAGGCGTAGTTGGACAGCTTGCCCAGAAGGACGCTGGCCTCGTCGTCGACACGCAGGAGTTCGAGCAGACGGGGAGCACCGCCAGCGGCGAGCGTGCCCTTGAAGGACTCGAAACGCGCGGGCAGTTGCTTGGCGTCTTCGAGTGCGATGAAGAAGGCGGGATCGTCGGGGAAGATGTTGGAGAGATCCCAGGTGTATCGCTGCGGGATCTGATCACGGCTCTCGTATGTGGTCATCGCTGCTCCTCTCATCCGAGTCGTTCGACGAGTGCCGCTTGGCGGGCGGCGTATTCCTTGGGCTTCGCACCCTGGCGCACACCCATCGCCTTGAGCACGCGCTTGCCCAGGTCGTTCAGGGCATCCGTGGTCGCGAAATCCTCGTCACGCAATGTGATCACCTGGCAGCCACTCGATTCGAGCGCGCTGCGGCGGCGTGACGCCCGCGCCTCGCTGCACTTGCGGGAATGATGCTGCGGGCCACAGTAATCCAGCACGAGTTTCGCATCGGGCCAGTACAGGTCGCAGCTGGTATCGGAACGGCGCAGCAGGGCGGCGCCGGCTTCCGAAAGCTCGAGCCGGTGGTTCAAGCGCGGTTGCGTGAGCCCGAAGCCGCCCAGGCGGCGCGGCAGGCACAGCGCCGCAACGGCCTTGAGCTGCGTGGGGAAGGCGCAGTCGTCCATGGCGAAGCGCAGGGCGCGAGCGGCATCCTTGGCGCCCGGCAGGCTGGGGTTCTTATCCGCGAAACGCGCGAGATTGCGGAGCGTGGTCACCGGACGGTGCCAGCGCAAGCCGTTCTCATTGCGCGCATCGAGTGCGTACGAGCTGCACAGATGCAATGCCGCTATGACCAGGTCGCGCTCGTTCAGCTTGGTGGCCAACTGCACGAAGCAGTATTCGGGCGAGGTCACGTAGACACCGGGTGCGATGCGCACGAGGGACTTGGCGGGAATGGCGCCGGTGTAGCTCACGTAACGCGCCGACGGCTTGCGGCGCTGGCCGGCGTCGGGAACGAACATATGCAGCGGCTTGCTG
>JAFRFV010000197.1 GCA_017434185.1 Coriobacteriales bacterium | reverse complement strand
GATGGTGCTGAGCAGATACACTCCCTGGCTGATGGTGTATAGCGCCTTCTTGTCGATCATCTCACTCGCTCCTCTCGCGCGTGACCCAACATCCGTCCCTTTTGTGAAAAAGTGCATAACGGGGACTGTCCCCGTTGTGCACTCAGATGCGTTCGTAGAGGTCGACCAGCGCGCCTTGTTCCGCGAAGCCGTTGCCGGCGGCCTTGGCACGGGCGTCCTCCTCGACATGCAGCTCGGGCATGGCAGCGCTCACCTTGGAGAACGGCGGGATGCTCTGCGTGATGAAGGTGCCACCGCCGATGGTGGAGCCCTCGCCTATCACCGTGTCGCCACCCAGCACGACCGCGCCCGCGTAGATGGTCACGTTGTCCTGGATGGTTGGATGGCGCTGCACACCCCGCAGCTGACGGCCCTTGCGCGTGGACAGAGCACCCAGCGTGACGCCCTGGTACAGCTTCACGTTGTTGCCTATGTGGCAGGTCTCGCCCACCACGACACCGGTACCGTGGTCGATGAAGAAGGAATCGCCGATGGTGGCGCCCGGGTTGATGTCGATACCCGTCACCGTGTGCGCGTATTCGCTCATGACACGCGGGATCATGGGGATGCCCATGCGGTAGAGCACATGCGCGATGCGGTACGTCATGATGGCGAAGAAGCCCGGATAGGCCAGGATCACGACACTCTTGTTCTCGGCAGCGGGATCGCCGTCCAAGAAGGCCTGCAGGTCGAGGTCGAGCTTGTCCATGATGCCGGGAAGCTGCCCCAGGAAAGCATCGGCCTGCGCATAGCCATCACCCTCGTAGATCGCGCTCATGAGCGCGGCCATGTCCGAGCGCGCATGGATGAGCATCATGCGCACGCGGTCGGAACGGCTCTGCGCACCCCTGCCCTTCAGGTAACAGGCCACGATGAGCTCCTTGAGCTCCTCGAGCAGACGCACGATGTCCTGCCTCTGCAGACTCTCGCCCGGCTCGCCTTCCAGAGCCCGTTCCCCAAGAAGGGCATGTGCCATTTCGTCCATGTTCATGCTCACTCCAAGTTCTCGCATATGCACAGCGCGCACATCAATCCTGCGGGCAGAGATAACGCCGCTTGCCCACGCTCTTCTTGCCATATTCTATAGCTTCCGCGGGGCAATGACAGATGCAGGCCATGCAATGGGTGCATCCTTCACCCCAAACCGGATGACCGGTGTCGTCGAGCGTGATCGCGTTGGTGGGACAGAGCTCCGCACACAGGCCGCAGGTGAGGCACTTATCCACATCCACATGGAAGGCTTCCGACTTGATGTAGTGCTTGTAGAAGCCCTCGTTCACCGGACCGGACAGGAAGCGCCCCAGCAGACCCACCTTGTTGCCCACCAGCGCGGTGCCTTTGCTGATAAGCGCTGCGACCTGGTCGATCGCGGGGTCGGCCGCACGCACGATGCGCTTCGATTCGGCGTCATCGGGCACTTGGAACATGGCGACGTAGTTCTCGGGCATGACGATCTGCGCGGTGCCGCGGTACTCGAGTCCCAGAGCCTGGGCGATCTCCTTGTTGTACTTGCCCGCGTTGGCTATGTTGCCTCCGCAGTTCATGACGAAGTAGATGCAGCTGGCACCCTCCAGCGGCGTGGCCAGCAGCCAATCGCGCACCAAGCGCGGGATCCGCCATGAATAGGTGGGGGTCACCACAACGAGCGGCCCATCGATGCTGATGGGGCTGTGGTCACCCGCCTTGATGCGGTCGTTGATGCAGTCGACGGGCAGCCCGCTCGTCTTGGCCAAGCGCTGCGCGACGTATTCGCTGTTGCCCGTGCCGGTGTAGTAGAGGATCATCTCGCGTCCTTCCTGATACCGAATCTGGATTGCCATTATACAGCACGGATTGCGCGCGTATAATGCGCCCTCGTGGATACGATACGTCACATAGAGCACTGGACCTGGGGCTTCGCGAAAGCGGAGCCTGTATTCTGCGTCGCCCTGTTCGCGGCACTCGCCAGCATGCTCATCACCCCACCCAGCCTTGGCTACGCCCACTATATCGATTGGCGCACCCTTGCCCTGCTCAGCATGTTCATGCTCTGCACCGCGGGCCTGCAGGAAGCCGGCGCCATCCAGTCCGTCGCGCACGGCTTGCTCGAGCGCGCGGGCAGCTGCCGTGCGGTGGTCGCCGCGCTGGTGGCCCTCCCCTTCTTCGCATCGATGCTGGTGACCAACGATGTGAGCCTGCTCGCCTTCGTGCCGCTCTCGCTCACGATGCTCGCCAGCCGCAAGGATCTGCTCCCCCTCACGCTCACGCTGCAGACGATCGCCGCCAACGCGGGCAGCTTCCTCACGCCCTTCGGCAACCCGCAGAACCTGTACGTCTACTCCGCGTTCAACGTGGGATTCGGCGAATTCCTGCTGGCACAACTGCCGTTCGTCCTGCTCAACGGCCTCCTGCTGACCGCCCTCGTATGCTTCGCCGGCCGTAGGGGCAGGGGTTCGAGCGAGATCGGCGACACTGCCGGCCGTAGGGGCAGGGGGTCGAGCGACATCCTAGCGAGCGGCCCCCGCCCCGAGAGGCCGGCTGATATCGAAGGAACGCACAGCCGCACCCTCTTCTATGCCGCCCTGTTCGTGCTCAGCGTGCTCGCGGTCCTGCGCGTGATCCCGGTCGCCATCGCATTCGCGCTGGTGGTGGCCGCGGTGGTCGTGGCGCAGAAACGCCTCTTCCTGCAGATCGACTGGGTGCTCCTGCTCACCTTCGTGATGTTCTTCATCTTCAGTGGCAATCTGGTGCACAGCGGCATCTCCGCCCAGGGCGACTTCCTCGTGACCGTGGGTGCGAGCCAGATCATCTCCAACGTGCCCGCCACCATCCTGCTCGCCCCCTTCAGCACGGACTGGCAGGCCCTGAGCCTGGGAGCCAACGTGGGTGGCTTCGGCACTCCCGTGGGCAGCCTCGCGAGCCTCATCACCATCGGGCTCTACCGCCATGCAGGCGGTGAGCTGAAACCGCTGTTCAAGGCCTTCCTGCCGCTCAACTTCGCCTTCCTGGCACTCAACTGCCTGCTGTACGCACTCATCTGAGTCCCCGGCCACACACCATGACAACAGGAAGGGCGCCGCATCCGCGACGCCCTTCTCTCCAATCGTATGTGGTGTGCCGTTAGCAGGCAGCGGCGACCTTGGAGTCCACGTGCATGCCCATACCGGCGGTGTGAGAGGAGACCTCGGAGGACAGATAGAGGACGGCGTTGGCGACTTCCTCGGGCTTGGCGTAGCGCTTATCCATCGCATACTGGCCAGCCAACAGGGCCTGGGCCTCCTCGTGGGTCATGCTGTCACCGAAGAAGTCACGCTCGATGCGCAGCATCATGGGGGTGTCGACGGGGCCGGGGCAGACGTAGTTCACGTGGACGCCCACGGGACCCAGCTCCATGGCGATGCACTTGGTCAGGCCCACGACGGCGTACTTGGAACTCACATAGGCGCTGTTGCCGGCGGTGGGCTCGAAAGCGGCGGCGCTGGCCACAACGACCACGGCACCGGACTGCTTTTCGATCAGAGTGGGAGCAGCGTACTTCATGGTGAGCATGACGGCGAAGACGTTGAGCATGTAGGTCTGCTCGAAGAGCTCGAGGGTCATGTCCTGCACGGGGTTGGCCTTGCCCTCGTAGCCGGCGTTGGGAACGACGATATCGATGGTGCCGAAATACTCCTTGGCACCCTCGACGAACGCCTTGATGTCCTCTTCCTTGTTCAGGTCGGCGACGAAACCCTTCAGGCGATCAGCGGGAGCGCCCAGCTCCTCGACCAGCGCGTCGGCCTTGGCCTGACGAGTGGAGGAGAAGGCGACCTTGGCACCCTCAGCCAGGAAACCCTTGATGATGGCGGTGCCGATGCCGCCGGTACCACCGGTGACGATGACGACCTTGTCCTTGAGCTTGAGATCCATTTCGTTTCCTTTCATACCATGCGGATTGCACGTGCAACGCCCATTATATCGAGATGCCACTGGTATCACAGCTAATCCACAAGCCACGATGACTCAACGGGGCGGCGAAGGACTCGCGCGAGAGTCCCATCTGCGCTACACTTCGCAAAGACGCTTGCAGGGACACAGAGCGTCCAAGCACCAGGAAAGGAGCACTCAGGCATGAGTATCGCACCCAGCAGCCCCGAAGCCGCTTTCGAGAACCTCGTCAGTCGTTACGATGGCTTCGAGCTGGTCGTCTACAACAAGTACGTCTGGACCACCATGGGTGGCAAGGACGACGACATCTGGTACATCGAAGAGCACAAGGGAGAGAACAAGCGCACGGTCGTCCGCTCCGCCACCAAGGTGAACGGCAGGTGGCAGGACAGCTGCTGCACCATCAAGGATGGCGTGAGCACCCCTCAGGACATCAAGTCCGGCACCACCATCTCGTTCATCACCGACAAGCTCTACACTGGCCAGGACCAGATCGAGGAGAGCAGGAAGTCCACGAACTCCTATCTAATGGGCATCTTCATCAGGAAGTACACCTTCAACTTCGGCGCGCAGGCATACGATGTCGCCAAGCCGTACGACGTCACCGTTGGTGTGATCCTCAAGAACGACGACAAGGGCACCTACCGTATGCGCAAGCTGAGCGTTGGTGACGAGGTCGAGAAGCCCGAGTTCTAGGATCCAGGGGATAAGGACCACAAGGGGGCGCGCCTGCGGGCGCGCCCCCTTCACATCCTGCGTATGCTCCGTGCCTCACAGCAGTGACGCGAGCGTCACTCCCTTGAGGTAGTCGTTGACCAGGATGTTGAGCTTATCCCATACCGGAAGGCTCTTGCAGCTCATGGCACGCGCACAGGGCGCAGCACCTTCGGCCAAGCAGGCGACCGGAGCCAGGTCGCCCTCCGTGAGCTGCAGGATCTCGGCAAGGTTGTAGTCTTCGGGCGCGCGGTTGAGGCGATATCCGCCGCCGCGTCCGTGGGTGGCGTCCACCATGCCCGCCTTGGAGAACAGGGTCATGATGCTCTCCAGGTACTTCTGCGAGATCTCTTGGCGTTGCGCGATGTCCTTCAGGGGCACGTACTCCCCTTCCGGCTGCTCAGCGAGGTCGATCAGGACCCTCAGCGCATAGCGTCCTCGTGTGGAGATCATCATCATGGGGCATCACTCCTTCTTCTTGCTCGCAGCGCGTTGATCGATCGTGGTCCGGACTCAGTCAGCGAAGAGCGGGGTGGAGAGATAGCGATCGCCGGAGTCGGGCAGCAGCACGACGATGTTCTTGCCCGCGTTCTCCGGGCGCTTGGCCAACTGGATGGCGGCCCAAGCGGCGGCACCGGCGCTGATGCCCACCAGGATGCCCTCCTTGGCACCGATGAGCTTGCCGGTGGCGAAGGCGTCCTCGTTGCTGACGGCGATGACCTCGTCGTAGACGTTGGTGTCGAGCACCTCCGGCACGAAGCCGGCGCCGATTCCCTGGATCTTGTGGGGGCCGGAGACGCCCTGGGAGAGCACCGGAGAGCTGGCGGGCTCGACCGCCACGATCTTGATGGTGGGATCCTTGGACTTGAGGTACTGGCCGACACCGGTGATGGTACCACCGGTGCCAACACCCGCGACGAAGATGTCGACGTCGCCGTCGGTGTCCTCCCAGATCTCAGGACCGGTGGTGTCGAAGTGGGCCGCCGGGTTGGCCGGGTTCACGAACTGACCGGGGATGAAGCTGTTGGGAATCTCCTGCGCGAGTTCCTCCGCCTTGGCGATGGCACCCTTCATGCCCTTGGAACCTTCAGAGAGCACCAGCTCCGCACCGTAGGCGGCCATGAGCTGCCTACGCTCGACGCTCATGGTGTCGGGCATGACGATGATGAGGCGATAGCCCCTGGCGGCCGCGACACTGGCAAGACCGATACCGGTGTTGCCGCTGGTGGGCTCGATGAGCGTGCTGCCGGGGCCGATCAAGCCGTCGGCTTCGGCCTGATCGATCATCGCCTTCGCGATGCGGTCCTTCACGCTTCCCGCGGGATTGAAGAGCTCGACCTTCGCGATGATGCTGGCATCGAGTCCCTCTGCGGCTTCGATATTGCTGAGCTCGAGCAGCGGGGTGCGACCGATGAGCTGGTCGGCGGACTGGTAGATCTTCGACATGACGGCTCCCTTCTCCCGTAATTACCTACCTCTTTGTAGGGTAATCTAGCCCTTATCACCCACCTAGTCAAAAGGACGTTCTGGGATAAGGGAACACCGGCGGTCGGTGGCCGCCGGTGTCCGGTCGAATCACGTTCAGAAGCGCTTATCCCCCGCTTCGCTGGGGCTGTGCAGGCGCTACTTCTTGGCCTTGGCGAGTTCACCGCGGAGCTTGTCGTTGAGTTCCTTGAAGACGCCTTTGGGGCTCACTTCGTCCAACAGCTCGACGATCCTTGCGACCTGCGCGTCATCCAGCTTGTTGTTGCCGCTCAGGCTGCGGAACTTGGCACCGGCGATGTAGGCGCGGATCTCCTCGATGGGCTGGCGGTTGGCAATCATCCTGCGCACGACGCTGCTGGAGGCGGCGAACTTGATGAAGTCCTTGTTCAGCAGGCCATAGGACAGCTTGCCGTTCTTGTCCGTATAGTAAGCGGCGATCTTCTCGTAATCCTCCTGCGGGACGGCGGCCTCCTGGGCAGCGGCCTCGGGGGTGATGTCCGCTGCGGTTTCGGCGATCTCCTCCACCAGCTCCTTCACCATGCGGACCGCGCCCTGCTTGTGGTAGGGCATACCGGCGGTGAGGGCGATGGCTTCGACGAAGGCCTCCTTGGGATACTTGTCCGCGGGAGTGTTGGCGGCGGGAACCGGCTCACCGGAGGTCTTGCTGATGGACGCGATGCCGGGCTGCGACGCGTCGGCGCGCAGGATCGTGACACCCGAGCCGCCCGAGGGCAGCTTCTGGCGGTATGCGACCGCAGGGATGGTAGTGAGCTTCACAATGTTGGTTCTGATCATCGGTCCTCCTTCCGTCAGGTTCCTTGGGCCGTTATATGATAGCAAACCACTGGGAATAGTGCGCTACCAGCTACAAGATGAGCACAGCTATGTGAAGGGATGACCTGCGGAGAATTCCCGCTTCTGTCCGTCTCATGGGACACTTGGGCTGCCGGAGGGGGTGTATCCTGCACGCGAGCAAGTCAGAAAGGTTGGTGGCGGTATGGTACGTGATACTGCAATGCACCCCGTGCGGGTGGGTAACGCGCTCTTTGGCGATACGGACATTGCAGGTGGCATCCCCGATGCATTCCGCCCCCAAGCCAGCAGCGGGCCGGTGTTCTTCGAGGGCAAGCTGATCGTCGCGCTGTCGTTCCAGGATGCCCAGGCGCTGGACGGCGACCTGAGCGGCGGCGAGACCCTGCAAGGCATCATGCAGCTCTGGGATTGCCTGGGCGAGGCCTGGCTGGACGATGGCCCCATGCTCATGCGCTACGACTGCCACGATGTGGTGCTCATGGACGGCGCTCCCGTGTGGCGGGGCATCCTGGACACGCGCTACGACGCCAGGCTGGTGCCCGGCTGGGACAGTGCGTGTACCGCGATCAACGGCAGTTGCTATCTGCGCTGGAAGCAGCGCTGCGGCGAGGTCGACTGCAGCGACGCCGTGTTCCGCTAGGACTCAGCGCGACAGCTTCTCGAGCCAGGCGTGGTACTCGTCCACGGCCTCTTGCGGCCCGGTGAGCTGCAGGAGGCCGCCCAGGCCGGCGAGCCAGCCATGGAACTGGGGGCTCACGAGCACCGGCACATGCACATCGCATGCCTCCGGGGTCACATTGCTCACATGCAGGTTCTCGCGGCCGAACTTATCCACCACCACGTCCATGCCATCGGCGCTCACATGCAGGGTCACCGTTTCGGGCCGGCCGTCGATCATGCCGAAGGCCTTGTGCTCGAAGTCCTGGAAGGCGTAGTTGGCGATGCGGGCGTTGCGGGTGGCGGGCTCGTCGATCACCTGCAGCAGGTGGATGCGATCCAGGCGGAACGTGACGAAGCCCTCCTGGCGGTCGCTCCAGGTGATCAGGTAGTAGAAGCCGTCGTTGAAGACGATACGCACCGGCGTGTGCACGTAGGGCTCGCTGCGGCGGGGGTGACGCTCCAGGTCAGTGCCGTATTTGAAGTACATGAACTGGATCTTGCGCTTCTGCCGCAGCGCCTCATGCACCATGTCCACGTTGTGGAACACGGAGTCGCTCTGGCTTTTGATACGTCCCTCCACGTGGACGCGCTTATCCAATAGAGCACGCTGATTGCTGCTGGCGAGCGCCTTCACGCCGCGCACCAGCTGCTTGCTCTTGGCATCCGTGAGGAACTTGGTGCCCTGCACCGCATCTATGAGCAGCGCGAGTTCGCTCAGGCTGAACTTGCCCTTCGCGACCGCGTATTCCACGGGACTGCGCGGCAGGGTGATCACCTCGACGCCGAACTGCTTGAGGGCCTCGACGTCCTTGTAGATGGACTTGCGCTCCGCGTCGATACCCTGCTCGGCCAGCTTGGTCAGGATGTCCGTCATGGTGAGGCCCTTGCTGGCGTCCGTCTCCTCCATGAGCATGCGATACACATACAGGAGCTTGAGTTTCTGCTTGTTGTTGGCGGGCATGGGGACCTCCTGACCGATGCGCTGGCGTGGTGCTTGCTGCCCCGATTCTATCAGAAACGCCCTGACTGTCCAACTAACAGGACACGCGCATGCGTTGCGGGCGCGTAGCATACGTGCTGCAGGATGAACGCACGTCGTTCGCCGCACGGGCATCCCGAGAGATGGGTCCTCCCCAAGTTCCCTCCCCTCTCGTCGCCGCAACAGAGCCGCACGGAGCGATCCGCTGCGGCTCTGCTCGCATAATGGGGACAACAGGCGGAATGACACCGGGGCACTACCAAACCGGAAATCCGGTTTGGTAGGCCACCCAAAACGGAAAACCGGGGGAACGGTAGCGAAAATAACTCCAAATCGTCGAATCCGGCACTCCAAAACCGATTATCCGGTTTGGTAGGCCACCCAAACCGGATAATCGGTTTGGTAGTAGAATGGCACGAGCACGAAACGACGACCAAAGGGGCGATCATGGGGGATAAGCGCAGCATGCTGGGCATCTTGGGTGGCATGGGGCCGCAGGCGACCAACCTGCTCTACCAGATGGTGATCGACCGCACGCCCGCCAAGTGCGACCAGGACCACATCCCCACGCTCATCTACAGCGACGCGCAGATGCCCGACCGCACGAGTGCCATCCTCTCCGGCGACGACGCCGCGGTGCGCGCACGCTTGGTCGCCGATGCCAAGCTGCTGGCCTCATGCGGTTGCACCTGCATCGCCATCCCCTGCAACACCGCGCACTACTTCGCTGACGACGTGCAGGAACG
>JAFRFV010000016.1 GCA_017434185.1 Coriobacteriales bacterium | reverse complement strand
CAGGGGATAAGCGCTTCTAGTCGTCCGCGGCGATGGCCTCGGATTCCGCGAGGGCGGCCTGGGCTGCGATCGCGGCTTCCTCCGCGGCGTCGGCGGCTTCCTCGGCTGCAGCGGCTTCCGCAGCAGCGGCATCCTTGGCTGCGCGGCGTTTCTCGAGGGCGGGCAGCAGATAGTCCTTGTAACAGAAGTCGATGATGGCGATGCCGGGGATGGCAAGCAGCATACCCACGATACCGAACATACTGCCACCAACGATGACGGCGATCAGGATCCATAGACCGCTGATGCCCAGCGAGTCACCGAAGAGGCGGGGCTTCAAGATGTAGCCGTCGAAGAACTGCAGCACCACGGCGAAGATCACGAAGATGAGGGCGAAGCTGGGCTTCGCCATCAGCAGGATGAAGGCGGCTGCGGCGGCACCGATCACGGGGCCGAAGGTGGGGATCAGATTGGTGATGCCCACGATGAAAGCCACCAGACCAGCGTAGGGCATGCCCAGCGCCGTCATGAAGATCACGCAGATGATACCCACGATCAGACTGTCGATCAGGTTGAACACGATGTAGCGGTTGCAGATGACGTTGCTGCGGCGGAAGAAGTCCATGAGACGCTCGAAGGTGGCAGGCTTGAAGGAGGCCTGCATCAGACGGGTGATACCACCCTTGAGCTTGTTCTTCTCGGCCAGAAGGTAGATGGACAGGATGAGTGCGATGGCCCAATTGACCAGGCTCGCGCCAACATCGAGGCCGGTGCTCAGGATGGTATCGATGTTGTCTTCCGCCAGTTTGGCCAAATTGGTGAGCAGGTTCTCGGAGGAGGCGATGAAGGCATCCACGTCGATGAAGGAACTGGCCCAGGCGTTGTTCTCGAGCAACCTGATGAGGCGGGCGACGTAATTGTCAAGGTTGTTGGCGAAGGTGCGGATGCTGTCGATGAGCTGCGGCACCATGAGCATGATGGCGAGTATGAAGAGACCAACGATCAGGATGAAGGCTACGATGTTGGAAACGCCGTTACGCGCTCCATCCTTCTTGATGAACTTGAATACCCTGTTGCTGAGCAACTTGCCCAGGGGATTGATGATATAGGCGATGATGCAGCCCAGGATGACAGGCTTGAAGTAGCCGATGAACGAGTTGATGGCGCTCCAGACGCCCGACAGGTGGGTGAGCGTGACATACAGGATGACCATGATGCAGCCAGCCATCGCATAGGGATACCAAGGGGTTTGGTTGATGGGCCTGCGCCTCTTCCTGTTCGTCATGCTTCCTCCGCACGTTGCGTGCTCCGTTTTCGAATACACGCATGATAGCGCATCGAACACGGTGTGACAGCGGAGTGGCGGTGCGCTGTAACGTGAGCGTTGAGTGTGGAAGGGCGGTGCCGCGCTGCGTCAGTCGTCGATCCAGAGTTCGCCGTCTTCGTCGAGCGCGACCCAGACCGGTTCCATCCAGTGGAACAGGATGGATTCCATGTCACTGGGCGTGACCATGTCGCGGCTGAGTTCGGGTGCCAGGTAGACCGTGCCCTCGCCATCCACGAGCGGGATGCGGAAGGAGTCGAGGTCACCCCCGAAGTTCTCGAGGGTCCTGGGGCCGACCGTGTGGATGAGGTGCTCGGGCGAGCTGAGGTCGTGGTCGGGGCAGTGCAGGATGATGGGGGTGGCCATGCGCGCTTGGATGTAGCGTGACGCGATATCGCGGGCTTGTGCACCATCTTCGACGCCGTCGAGCAGGTAGACCGTCACGCCATGGATCTCGATGGATTTCGGCTTCATACAGGGTTCCTTTCCTTGGGGTTCCTCCAGAAGGGGCCGCCCGCGCAGGTGGCGGGCGGCAGGGCAGCCAATCTCTTGGCGCAACGGGTTGATGTCAGTATATGCCCTTATCCGATGACGACTGTCCGAATAATGGGACTCTTTGAAGAAATCTTTCCGTGGACGCGGGAAACGGGCTCAGCGAGCTGCCCTCTTCTTGCGGAAGCCGATTGATGCCAGCACGAAGAAGGCGACGATGAAGCCCCATACGATGGCCAGGTCGAGACCCACCTGGGCCAACCCGGCGCCGCGCAGCATGATTGCCCGCAGGGCATCCACGCCATACGTGAGCGGAAGGCACGCGCTTATCGTCTGGAGCCAACCGGGCGCGTACGACAGGTCGAAGAGCCCGCAGAGCAGGATCTGCGGAACCACGAAGAGCAGCATCAGCTGGATCACTTGGAAGGCGCTCGACGCCAGCCCGCTCACGAGAAGGCCCAGCGTCACGCTGGCCAGCGCGAGCGAGACGGCGATGAGCACGACAAGTGCGATGCTGCCTTCGCAGGGGAAGCCGATGAGCGTGAGTGCGATGAGCACGATGACCGACGAGTGCACGAGGGCGAGTGCGCCAAAGCCCAGCGTGTAGCCGCCCAGGATCTGCGTGGGTTTGACGGGGGTCGCGAGGAAGCGCGCCATCGTTCCCGCGCTGCGCTCGTTCACCAGTGACATCCCGCTCGTGATGAAGACGAACACGAACAGGAAGATGCCGATGAACACGGGTCCGTAGAAGTCGAACTTCTTCCACTCGCTGTTACCATGCAGGTATGTCAGCTCCACGTCCATCTTCGCCGACGAGCCGGACTGCATGTTCGCGAAGGCCTCGTTCACCACGCGCATCGACGCCGCCGTCTTGGTGGAATCGGAACCTTCCGCCCAGAGCATCAGCTTCCCGCCCGCGTCGCCCGTGTAGTGGAGCACGGCGTCGACCTCGTTGGCGCGCAGCATGCGCTCGGCCTCGTCCATGTTCGTGACCGTGACGGTCGCGTCCGTTTCGAGCAGGCAGGTCTCGAAGTTGGAGGGGAGGTCCACCGCGGCGATCCGGGGTTGGTATTCCGCCTGGCCGAGCAGGACGGTGAGCAACCAGAGTACGACGATCGGCGCGACGAAGAGCAGTGCGAGCGTGCGCCTGTCATGCGCGAACTGCACGAGGATGCGGCGGGCGATGGCGAGCACGTTACGCATCGTGGGCCTCCTTCCCCTGGGCATCGAGTGAGAGGAAGGCCGACTCCAAGTCGCTGGCTCCGGTCTGGGCGAGGATTCGTGCGGGGCTGCCCTGGGCGATGATCCTGCCATCCTGCAGCATGACGATGCGGTGGCAGCGGGAGGCCTCGTCCATGATGTGCGTGGTCACGAGTATCGTCGTGCCGTTGGATGCCAGGCGGTCGAACTCGTCCCAGATGGCGCGGCGGTGCACGGGATCGAGGCCCACGGTGGGCTCGTCGAGCACGAGCAGTTCCGGCTCATGCAGCATGGCGATGGCGAGCGAGAGGCGACGTTTCATGCCGCCGGAGAAGCGAGCGACCAGCTTCCCGCGGTCGTCCTGCAACTTCGCGAAACGCAGCAGCTCGTCCATGCGGGCTGTCAGCCGCGCCCCGGCCAAGCCTTGCATGGCACCGAAGAAACGCAGGTTCTCATCTGCGGTGATGTCCCCGTAGAGCGCATCGTCCTGGGGCATGTAGCCCACTTTCGCACGGGCGTTGGGGTAGGGCGCCCGCTCGCCCAGCACCGTCACCGAACCCGACACGGGCACGGTGTTGCCGATGATCAGGTCGACCATGGTGGTCTTCCCGCAGCCGCTTGGTCCCAGCAGGCAGACGATCTGACCGCGTGGTACCTGGAAGTCGACTCCATCGAGCACCTTCTTGCGCAGGTCCGCAAAGGGCGTCTTCCTGCCAAAGGCCTGGCAGACTCCTTCGAACACGATGGCGGGATCGTTCCGTTGCTCTGAACCGCTCATGGCGCCTCCTTCCCGCTAGTCGTACAATGCGCGCGTCTCGTCCAGGAACTGCTTGAACTCCGTGACGGCCTCGGGCGGGTAAGTGAGCTTGGCCATGCCCCTCAGCTGCAGCAACCATCCATAGAACTGGGGGGATAAGGGCACCTTGGCGATGGCACGTCCCAAGCCGCCCTCGAGCTCGTAGACGGTAAGGTCTGCGCCGAACTTATCCACCAGAAGGTTCATAGCCCTCTCCTGGAACTCCAGCATCACGGTGACCTTGTTCGCCGCGAACACACCGAAGCTCAACGTGGCGTAGTCCTCCAGCTTGAAGTTGGCGATGGCGGGGTCGTGCGTGGCGGGTTCGGTGGAGACCTGCACGTCCAGCATGCGGTCGACGCGGTAGGGCGGGAAGGCCGTCGCGTCGGGCTGCTTGGACCAGTAATCGCTGTAGGTGATCAGGTAGTAGTAACCGTCCGCGTAGATGAGTTTCACGGGGGTCTCCACGTAGAAGTCGCCGTGGCGGCGCAGCTCCTCCTGACCCTTGAAGTTGTAATTGAAGTAGCGGAAGCGCAGCTTGCGGTCCTGCTGCATGGCCCGCTGGATGATGTCCAGGTTGGAGAAGACGCTCTCGTTCTGCATCTTCACGCGACCGGGCACTTCAACGCGTTTGGCAAGCTGCTTGCGCTGACCAGCGCTGGCGAGCTCCTGGATGCGCTCGATCAGGTGGTCGGTCATGTCATCCGTGAGGAAGGGGGAACTCTGGACCGCATCGATGAGCAGGATCAGCTCCTGTAGCTGGAAGGGACGGGTCGCCAGCTGTAACGACTTTCCGTGCACCCTGCGGATGTCGTAGCCGAACTCGCGCAGGGTCTCGAGATCCGTGTAGACGGACTTGCGCTCCGCGTCGATACCCAGCATCGCCAGCTCCTGGATGATCTGCTCGGTGGTGACGGAGTTCGTGTCGTCGGTCTTCTCGAACAGGATGCGCAGGGTGTGCAGCAGTTTGAGCTTCTGCTTGGGTCGTGCGACCATGGGAGTCCCTTCTCGCGCCGCTTCGCGTGTGGGTGGGGGAGCGGAGTACGATTATTGGGACTCATTATAGCGCTTGATTGGCGGACTGTCCCAAATGAGGTCCTTGGCGGCAGCTTCAGGGCGTCACGTCAGGCAAGCACGAAGAAGTAGATGAAGATGGAGTGCATGATGCTGCCCAGCAGCACGAACACATGGAAGACGCCATGCATGTAACGTTTCTTGGCGCCCACTCCGTAGAAGATCGCGCCCACGGTGTAGGCGATGCCGCCGCCCAGAAGCCACAGCAGGCCCCCTGCGGGCAGGGCACGGAGTGCGATGGGCGTGGCGATCACGATGCACCAGCCCAGGCAGATGTAGCAGACCATGGACAGGACCCGGTATTTCTTGAGGTCGATGGCAGTGAAGACCATGGCCATGATGCCCACGCCCCAGACGATGCCGAAGATGACCCATGCCCACGCGGGCGATTCGGGACGGATGGATACGAAGAGGATGGGGGTGTAGGTGCCGGCGATGAGCACGTAGATGGTGCAGTGGTCGATCACCTGCAGGACCAGTTTGGCGGTGGGCGCCTTCTGCGGGTTCACGCCATGGTAGATGCCCGACATCGCGAAGAGGGCGATCACGCTCACGCCGTAGATGGCGCTTCCCACCACGGCCCAGGCATCGCCATGCAACGCGCTGCGGACCACGCAGGCGACCAGCACCACCACGCCGATGGCGGCGCCTAGCAGATGCGAGATGGAGTTGAAGCGCTCCTCGCCGGTGGTGTAATCGGGGAGGATGCGCTGTTTGAGGGGTGTGCGCGGGGTGCGGGTGCGGGGGGCGCGGGTGCTGTGGGTGCTGGGGGTTCGCGGCATGTGATCGTCTCCTTTGCTGAACAACATCATGCCTTATGCATGCGGCATGGTGGCACCAGACAGGCTATGACCGGCGGGGTATTGGGTTTGGAAAGGGAGGGTCGTCCGGCGGCGCACACATGTTCTACACGTTGCGGGCGGACTGCTCGATGCCGTGATGGTACGCCAGCGGCGTGCCGCGCGCAAGGGCATGCACGCAACGCACATGCGAGGGAGAGGGTGCGAACTTGTAAGCTGCGGCGTTGTGTGGTCTAATGGCGATGGATGATGCGGTGCCGATTGTGCAGGTGATGGGAGGTGGACGATTCGATGGAGTATCTGTTCTGCACCGATGTGGATGATGCGGAGCGCACGCCTGTCGAGGAACGCTTCGTCTCGAAGATGGTGCCCGATTTCCTGCTGCGCTCCTATGACGAGGCGGAGGACGAGTATGACGAGGCTGCGGGCGCGTACGACATGCCCTATTCGTTGAAGCTCATACGGTCGATCTGCTTTTGGCTGGGATTGATCCTGGCTATCGCCATCCTGAAGCCCGGTGACGTCTCATTCGCGGAGGGCTATCACAATGCGGCGTGGCTCTATTGGTTCACCGCCGGCTTGCTTCTGGTGGCTGCTGCGCTGCGCATCTTCGAACGACGGATGCAGCGTCGGATGCGTGAGGATGCGGGTGTGAAAGCCGCGGAGGAGCGGACAGGTGCTTCTTCGCTGGCGATTCACGAGTTCACCGGATCGAATGGAGAGTCGTTCGATATCGATGTTCTGTCCTTCCTTTACAGCGGCGATGAGAGGCGGCTGCAGATCAAGGGAGAAGCGAACATCCCCGTGATGCGTCTCTTCCAGCGTGATGGGGATGTGTGCCTCTACAAGAGGGACCGGGTCTACTCCTTCAAGAAGGAGGAGCTGGCGCGGATTCGTATGATTCATCACGGAATTCCGATGACGAGTTGGAACAAAGCGGACTCTCCCTCCCAGAAGGAATACACGAAGAGCGGGGTTATGATTTTCAGGGGCGACATCATATCCGGCCTTCGTTTCTGCTGCGCTCTGGATATCGTCCGCGACGGTGAAACAGCCAGTCTGCTGTTCCCCGCCTACGAGCTCCCCGTTGTCGAGAGGGTCACCGGTTTGCTTGCGTCCGAGCTGCCTTCTGTGGCGTACGACAGCTCGGTGGAGATCGAGCGTCGTGTTCCCGAGCAGCAAGTCGATGCTGCGCCTCCTGCGGATGTCGTCGCTGATGACGAGAGGGTGCGCCCTCTGTTCTATTGGAGCCTGCCCCCAAAGGAACTGCGCTCTGCCTGGTTCTCGCCTGCGTCCGATGTCGAATTCAGGGTCGCGCATCCTACAGAGTACGGGATTCTGATGTTCCTCATGATCGCCTTCTTCCTCGTGCCTCCTGTTCTGTATGGCCGCTTCGCTTGGCAGATCCCCGGGGCGGAGAACAACGCATGGTCATTTTTCGGCTTCATAGGCGCCTTCGTGTTCGGGACCGGCTTCTGCAACATTGTCGCAGCATGGATGCGCCAGTACTTTGGGCACTTCGTGACCATCGCCTGCTTCGTCGTCGGCATCGCAATGATGACTATCGGATGGGTGCATCTCTAGCGGCTGGCGGCGCTTATCTCGAAGATGAAAAGGAGATGCGGGCGAATCGCTCCGCCCGCATCGATTATGCGTTGGTATGTGGCAGCCGTTAGATCTTCTGGAAGGTCAGGCTGGTGCCATTCTGCGACATCGTCAATCGTCCATTGCTGAGCGAGAGATCGATCTTCTGGTTCTGCATGGTGAGGGTACCGGCGCTGGTGCTCTTGGCCTCCCAGGTGCCGCTCATGGTCTCGCCGAACATATCCAGGACGGCGGTGTGGTCTTCGTTCATGGACAGGGTGACGGTCAAGCCCAGGGCTTCGAGCGTGGCCAGATCGTCCGCGCCGGTGACTTCACCGTTCTCGGCCATCTCGACGAGCTTGTAGTTGCCAACCCAAGCGGCGTCGGCCTTGCCCTTGCCACCGAAGCAGCCAACCAGGGCCAGACTCGCGACGACTGCCACGCAGGCGGCGAT
>JAFRFV010000196.1 GCA_017434185.1 Coriobacteriales bacterium | reverse complement strand
GCGCGCCTGCTCCTGATTGCGACAGCCGATGCGTTCGGGACCACCGGGAAGGGTCATGGGGACCTGGTCCATACCCCAAAGACGCAGGACCTCTTCGTACAGGTCGATCTCGCGCTCGAGGTCAGGACGGAAGGTGGGGGCGGTCACCTGCAGCAGCTCGTCATCGCCTTCCACCTTGCAGCCCAGGCGGGTGAGCGTCCTGCGCATGAAGTCGACGGGGATGGGAGCACCCACGAAGTCCTGCAGGCGCTTGGTGCGAAGCGGCAGCACCTTGGGCTCGACCGGCTGCGGATAGACATCCACGATGCCGCTTGCAACGGTACCGCCGCTCAACAGAGCGATGAGCGCGGCGGCCTGGGCGGAACGGTCCGGTATGCCGTTGGCATCCACACCACGCTCGTAGCGCATGGACGATTCGGAGGAGAGCGTGAGATTGCGGCTGGTGCGGCTGGTGTGGGCGGTACTGAAGGTGGCGCACTCCAAAAGCACCGTGGTGGTGTCGGCGGTGACTTCGGAATCGAGACCGCCCATGACACCTGCCAGGCAGACGGGCTTCTCACCATCGGTGATGACGGTCATGTCGGGGATCAGCACACGATCGACGCCATCGAGCGTGGTGAAGGGCTCATTCGGCTTGGCTGCGCGGATGACGATGCATGCCTTGCCGTCCTCGTACTTGGGCAGCTTGTCGTAGTCGAAGGCATGCAGGGGCTGTCCCAGGCTGAACAGGATGTAGTTGGTGGCATCGACGACGTTGTTGATGGGGCGTGCGCCCATGGCCTGCAGGCGCTTGACCAGCCAGTCGGGGGAAGGTCCGATCTTCACGTTCTCGATGATACGGGCGGTGTAACGCGGGCAGCGCACGGGGTCGTCGATCACCACGTTGACGTAGTCCTCCGCCTTGCGGCTGCTGTCCTCGACGAGCTCGAAACGCTCGGGAGTCACGTCCAGGTCGTACATGGCGCCCACTTCGCGTGCCATGCCGTACATGGACAGGCAGTCGGGACGGTTGGGGGTGATCTCGACGTCGATGATCGTGTCGCTGATACCCAGGTACTGCGCGATGGGCATGCCCACAGGAGCATCAGCGGGCAGGATCATCAGGCCGCTGTGGTCATCGCCCAGGCCCAGCTCACGGGCAGAGCAGTTCATGCCGCAGGAGGTGACACCCCTCAGCTTGCTCTTCTTGATCTTGGTCTCACCATCGGGCATGGTGGTGCCCACGGTGGCGACGGGAACCTTGTCGCCCGCCACGAAGTTCTGGGCGCCGCAGACGATCTGCAGGGGCTCGCCCTGACCCACATCGACGGTGGTGACCCACAGGTGGTCGGATTCGGGATGCGGCTCGCGGGTGAGGATCTGGCCCACGAAGATGCCGTCGAACTGGGAGCCGGTGGTGGTGATGCCCTCGACGCCGGTGCCGGTCAGGTCGAAGCGGTCGCACAGGGCCTTGATGTCATCGGGAGCGTCAACCAGGGTCTTGAGCCAGGAATGTGAGATGAGCATGCCGTGGTCTCCTTTCTAGAATTGACGCAGGAAGCGCATGTCACCATCGAGCAGCATACGCAGGTCGGGAACGTTGTACTTGAGGCAGGCGATGCGCTCGACGCCCATGCCGAAGGCGAAGCCCGTGTAGACCTCGGGGTCGATGTCCACGTAACCGAAGACGTTGGGGTCTACCATGCCGCAGCCCAGGATCTCGACCCAGCCGGTACCTTTGCAGAAACGGCAACCCTTGCCGCCGCAGATACCGCAGGAGACATCCGCCTCGGCGGAAGGCTCGGTGAAGGGGAAGAAGTGGGTACGGAAGCGGGTGCGGCGGTCGGGGCCGAACATCTGCTTCACGCAGTAGTCCAAGGTGCCCTTGAGGTCTCCGAAGGTGATGCCCTTATCCACCACGAGGCCCTCCACCTGATGGAACTGGGGCAGATGCGAGGGATCGGCGGGGTCGCGACGATACACGCGACCGGGCGAGATCATGTAGATGGGCAGGGGGTCGGACTCCATGCAGTGCACCTGGGTGCCGGAGGTCTGGGTGCGCAGGAGAACGTCGCTCTCACCCTTGACGTTGGCCACATCGCCGCTGCGGTCGAGCACGTAGAAGGTGTCCTGCATGCTGCGGGAGGGGTGGTCGGCGGGGGCGTTCAGGGCGGTGAAGTTGTAGTAGTCGGTCTCGACCTCGCTACCCTCGACGATGCGGTAACCGATGCCGATGAAGATGTCGCTGATCTCGTCGATGATGCCGTTGATCAGATGGCGGGTGCCGATGGGATGGCTGCGACCGGGAAGACTGATGTCCAAAGCGCTCGCCGCCATGCGGCTCTCCAGCTCAGCGGCCTTCAGGAAGGCGGACTTGTCCTCGATGGCCGCTTCGATGACGCGGCGCACGTCATTGGATGCCTTGCCCACCAGCGGGCGCTCCTGGGGCGGCACGGACTTCATGTCGCGCAGGATCGCGGTGAGCGTTCCCTTCTTGCCCAGAACGGCGACCCTCGCCTCTTCCAAGGCGGCCGTGGTCTGAGCACCTTCGATGGCAGCGAGAGCCTGTGCCTGGAGCACGGCCAGCTGTTCTACGATCGTCATCATGCTTCCTCTCTACTTCCCGGCATGGGTGGATGGGCGGATAAGCGCCCAACCCAACGGTTCATTTTAACCCATTGTGGGCTTATGCGGACGTCAGAACGTGCGGAGGGTGTCCATCAGCTCCTGCAGGTCCTCACGCGCCTGTTTGATGTCCGCTTCCCTGCCACGTTCAAGCGCCGCCTCGAAATCCGCGATGGCACGATCGATACGCGCGCGGTCATCTCCGGTGGACTCCTCGTACAGCAGTTGCGCCCGATACATGACCAGCTTGTTCTCCTCCTGATCACGTGGGCTGATCTTCAGGTACGAGAGCTCCTCCATGCGGGCTTTGGCTTCCTCATCGGTCATCTGGTTGCCCTCACCCTTGATGATGATGGTCTTGGTGTAACCGGTGGAATGCACGTAGACCTTGACCTCCAGCAGCGAATTGATGTCATAGGTGAAGGTGATGTCGACGGCCTCTTCGCCCTTGGGCTTGGGGGGCACCGGCACGCGCACCTCGCCCAGCAGCAGGTTGTTGCGGGCGATGCGGCTCTCGCCTTGGAGCACCTCCACACGCACCTGCTCCTGGTAGTCGCTCACGGTGAAGACCGTCTCGGTGTGGCTCACGGGGATCACGGTGTTGCGCTCGATGATGGGCAGGTAGCGACCGCCTTCATCGAAGCGCCCGTGCTGGTTGACCACCTCGGTGCCCAGGGTGAAGGGGCAGACATCCGTCAGGATGACCTCCTTGATGGCCTCCGCGCGCTCCTTGATACCGCACTGCAGGGCGGCGCCCAGGGCGACGGCCTCGTCGGGGTTGACATCGGCACGGGGGATGCGGCCGAACAGGCGGGCCGCCAGCTTGCGCACGACCGTGGCCTTGGTGGCACCGCCCACCAGCACGACCTCGTCGATGTCACGGGCGCGGATACCCGCGTCGCGCAGACTGCGCTCGACGGGACGGCGCAGACGGTCGAAGAGCGGCTCACAGGCCTGCTCGTAGGTGGAGATGGAAAACGAGGTCTCCTTCTTCTCACCGGCGATATCGCAGCTCATGGTGACGGTGCCCGCGGGCGGCAGCGAGCACTTGCACTTCTCGGCGGCCTCACGCAGCGCGGCGCGATCTTCGACGGAAAGGCTCGAGAGCTCGATGTTGCATCCCTTGCAGAAGAGCTTCTCCACCACATCGGTGAAGTCCTCGCCACCCAGGAAGTTGTCACCGGCTATGGAGCGCACCTCGATGATGGAGCCGCTGCGCTCGAGGATGGACACATCGAAGGTACCGCCACCCAGGTCGAAGACCAGATAGCGTGATTTCTCCTTCTCGTCGAGCAGGCCGTGGGTGATGGCCGCGGCGGTGGGTTCGTTGATGATGCGCTCCACCTTCAGGCCGGCCAGTTCACCGGCACGCTTGGTCGCCTTGCGCTGGGAATCGTTGAAGTAGGCGGGGACACTGATGATGGCCTCTTCCACCGGCTCACCCAGGAAGTGCTCCGCGTCCTCCTTGAGCGAACGCAACACGAAGGAGGACAGCTCCTCGCTGCGGAAGCTCTTATCGCCCAACGTGTACACGCGATCCGTACCCATGGAGCGCTTGAAGACGCTCGCGCTGGAGAGCGGATGGCGCAGGGCGCGGGTCAATGCGGTGCGACCCACCAGCAGGGTGCCATCCTCGTCGACGCTCACCACGCTGGGCGTGAGATTCTCGCCCAAGCGGTTGGGGATGATGCGGGCGTGCTCCCCATCGAAGTACGCCACGAGGCTGTTGGTGGTTCCCAGGTCGATGCCAACGATCATATCTTGTGTTCCCTCTTCATCTTCTTGAGTGCATTGCTCAGGTCGGTCTCATCGGGCGCGATCTGCAGGCCGTCGAAGCAAGCTTGGCGCGCCGCTTGGTGGTCACCCCTGGCAAGATGGTACTCGCACAGGGCTATGTAGGCATCCTTGCAACGGCAATGGATGCAATGGTCGCACAGTGGCTCACGCAGAGCCTGGTGGATGAGCGGCAGCGCCTCCTCATGGCGGCCGGCCACTATGAGCGCGAAGGCCTTCTGCGTCAGGTAGAAGGGCGTTTCCCAACCGTACTTGGCATAGCGCTCCACGCGCTGCAGATAGCGGGCGGCTTCCTCATCCGCTTCCTTGACACGCCCCTGCGAACGCAGGTAGCCGGCGTGCGAATGCAGGCTGCCCATGTCATCCTCGTCGAGCCTCATGAGCTTGGCGTAGAACGAGTTCGCTTTGCGGTTCTTACCGCGATCGGCGTAGTATTCGGCAAGACGGCGGTACTTGATCGCGCTGTCGTAGGGCATGGCCTCCAGACAACGCAGGAAGTCCTGCTCGTTGCCCTGCAGCTCGCGGATGGTGGCCATCTGGTCGAAGTACTTCTCCGCATCGCTGACCGGGTCGAAGTAGTGGCGGATGAGTTCCTCCGCCTTCTGCAGCTCCATCCCCATGAGACAGACGGTCACCATCTTCTGCGCATCGGACTTGCGCTTGAAGGCGGAGATGCTCTGCTCGTAGGCGTTGATGGCCTCGGCACGGCGACCGGAACGCACCAACGCGCGGGCGAAACGCGAATAGATACTCGGGTCGCGGTCGCCCTCGTCCTTGGCCATGTTGCGGGCTACGGCCTCCTCCTGCAGGGGGATGGAGCGCTCGAAGTCGAACCGCCGCTCGTAGAGCAGACCCAGGTTGCTATAGGGACGGGGTTCCGCAGGATCGAGTTCGATGGACTTCTTGAACTCCACCTCGGACTCCTCCGTGCGCCCCAGGTACATGAGGCAGAGCGCCGCCATCTCACGGATGTGGGCGTCATCGCACATGTCGAGCTGGGCGCGGTAATAGGTCAGTGCCTTCTCGTATTCATCGAACTCGTCGTAGTACAGGTTGGCGATGCGCTGGTTGGCCGTGCGATGGTTGGGTGCGAGCTCCTTGATCTTGAGATAGGCATCGAGCGCCTCCTGATACCGTTCCAACTTGCGCAGCAGGAAGGCGCGATAGTTGAGCAGGGGCAGATAATCGTCCTTGGCCTTCAAACCCTTCTCGACCAGGTCCAGAATCTCCCGGGGTTCCTTCTTCCCCTCCTCGAGCTCGGCACAGAGGTTGTAGAGTTCCCAGATGAAGAAGATGTCGGTGCCTTCGCTCTCCTGCTTGGCAATGAGCTCGCGGTAGACGGCCAGAGCGCCATCCTCGTCTCCCCTGCCCTGGGCCACACGGGCACGCAGGTATTTATGGCAATCCACGTTGCAGCCATGCTCCTCGAGGAAGTCCAGTTCCTGGGTCGCGAAGTCCCATTCCCCGAAATCGCACAGGATCCTGATGCGCATGAGATAGCAGGAAAGATCCGGCTGGTAGCGCTGGGCTTCCTCGAAGGCCTGGTACGCTTCGTACTTCTGACCCGCTTCGTACAGCGCGAGACCCAGGAAGTAATTGGACAGCAGGTTGGGATGGAGTTCGACCATGTGGCGGGCATCCTCGACGGCATCGTCATAGCGCTTGAGCGCCAGATGACAGCGGCGGCGCACATCGACGGCACCAACGTCAGTGGGGCGCAGCTCCTCGGACCTGCGTGCCACCTCGATGGCCTCCTCGTAGCGCTTGAGCCCCAATAGAGCGTTCGCCTGAAGATACAGGATCTCGCCGGGCTTGCCCTTGCGCTTCTTCTGCTCCTCCGTCTCGCCCTCGGGCAATTGCTCAACCGCCTCCAGCCAGGCGACGCTGTGGTCATAGGCCTCCTGGTAGTCCTCGGTGTTGGTGAAGAGCTTGGTGGAGAAGTTCTCGTAGTCACTGGTCTGTTCCAGACCCTGCGGGATCACCTTCAGGCGCAGCTCCTTCGCCTTGTCGTACTCCTGAGACTGCAGACAGGTCCAGAGATACTCCATGGCGGTCTCGAAGTCGCCCGAGTCCTCCTGGAACCTGCGCTCGTTCTGCTCCTTCAAAGCCGCCACCGTCTCATCGGTGAGCCTGGTGATATAGGGATCGTAGGGGTGGTCGTTACCCAACTCGATGAGTTTGTCGCGCGCCTTGGCAAGCTCACCCATGCCCTTCAGGCACTCCGCCGCGCCCAGACGGGCGCTGAAGTCCTTGGGCCTGGTCTCCAACATGGCCTCGAAGTCCTCGAGCGCTTCGCTGTAGCGCTCCAGGCCCTGCAGGAGATCGCCGTGCAGCTGTAGGATGCCCAACTGGTCGGGATAGAACTCGCGCAGCTCATCCGCGATCGTCAGCGCCTCCTCGCCCTTTCCCTGGGCGTTCAGCAGGCGGGCGCGCAGGAGGTCGGTGAAGGGGTGCTCGATGCCGCTCGCATCGATATCGGCGATGGTGGCCGCGGCGGCCTCCAGGTTCTCGTCGCGGATCTCGCCGCGGGCCTTGAAGAACAGGTCGAAGTACCTGTCGGGATTGCCGCTGGTACCGGGATCGAAGAGCTCGTAGGGCACCACCACGTCCGAGTCGATGCCGCTTCTGACGATCTCGTCGATGAATCGCTTGGGGAAGCGTTCGTACAGGTCGGATGCGTTACCCTTGAAGTCGAACTCATCGTTGAGCAGGCGCCAGATGGAGCGCGGCATGTAGAAGTTGTCCATGAGATAGGCGAGCATGCCATCCATGGCATCCCGACGGCTGTCCAGGCTCTGGCAGACCTCGTCGTCGAGCAGCTCGCGCCACACCTGTGTGTCGATGCGCTGCGGGTAGTCCTGGTAGATCTCCTGTACACGCGCGATCCAGGCATCCAACGGGGAGAGCTCGCCCATCGTGCCCTGCTCCTGCTCCTGCCTGGCGGCAGCGAGAGCCGACTCGTAGGCACGGCGCAGCTCCATGAACTCCTGGGGGTGTTCCTCGGGATGCACGAGTTTGAGCTTGTTGTGGTAGGCAGCGGTGATGGCCGCTTCATCCTTCGTGCTCTCGATGCCAAGGATCGCCCAGATATCCATGCATCCCCCTTT
>JAFRFV010000195.1 GCA_017434185.1 Coriobacteriales bacterium | reverse complement strand
GTGCTGTGTGTCCTACCCTTTGTCAGAAGGAGTCTTGGTGGCAGCCACTCAGAGCTATACGAACAAGGATATCAAAGTACTCAAAGGCCTCGAAGCTGTTCGCAAACGTCCCGGAATGTATATAGGATCCACCGGCCCCCGCGGCCTCCATCACCTCGTGTACGAGGTGGTGGACAACTCCGTTGATGAGGCCCTGGCGGGGTTCTGCAAGAAGATCCAGGTGACCATCGACAAGGATGATTCCATCACCGTCATCGATGACGGCCGTGGTATCCCCGTCGACCGCCACGCGACCGAGCGCAAGCCCACCGTCGAGGTGGTCTGCACCGTGCTGCACGCTGGTGGTAAGTTCGATAACGAGGCCTACAAGGTCTCCGGCGGTCTCCATGGTGTGGGTATCAGCGTTGTGAACGCGCTCTCCGACGAGATGACCGTCGAGGTGAAGCGTGATGGGAAGATCCATTCCATCAGCTTCTCGAAAGGTGTCACCAGCGTCCCCCTGCATGAGATCGGCACCTACAAGGGTAATAAGACCGGCACGAAGGTGACTTATCACCCCGACCCCGAGATCTTTGAAACGACCACACACGACTTCGACACTCTTGCAGACCGTTTCCGCGAGATCGCCTTCCTCAACAAGGACCTCCGAATCACCTTCACGGACCTCCGTCCAGAGGAGCCGGTGGTTGAGGAATACTGCTATAGTGGCGGTGTGGTCGATTATGTGAAATACATCAACGACGGCAAGGATGTGCTCTTCTCCAAGCCCATCTACTTCGAGGTCGAGACCAAGGGTGTGGGCAGCGTCGAGATCGCGATGCAATGGAACAGCTCCTATACGGAGAATATCCACCCCTTCGCGAACAACATCCGTACGACCGAGGGTGGTACCCACCTGGAGGGCTTCAAGAACGCCATCACCCGTTCCGTCAACGACTACGCCCGCGCGCATGGCATCCTCAAGGAGAAGGATGACAATCTCACCGGCGACGACGCCCGCGAAGGTCTGGCGGCTGTCATCAGTGTCAAACTTCCCAACCCCCAGTTCGAGGGACAGACCAAAACCAAGCTGGGCAACACAGAGATCCGCAGCTTCGTGCAGAACGCGGTCGTGAAGGGCTTATCCGAATACTTCGAAGAGCACCCGACCCCTGCGAAGGCTGTCGTGAACAAGGCGGTCCAGAGCCGCAAGGCCCGCGTCGCCGCCCAGCAGGCACGTGCCAAGATCCGCAGCCAGAAGACCGGCCTCGAGCACACCACCCTGCCCGGCAAGCTCGCCGACTGCAGCCTGAACGACCCAGCTCTGACCGAGCTCTTCCTGGTCGAGGGTGACAGCGCAGGTGGTTCCGCCAAGCAGGCACGTGACCGCAGCTTCCAGGCCATCCTCCCCCTGCGCGGCAAGATCCTGAACGTGGAGCGCGCCGGTTTGGTCCGCTCGCTCTCGAGCGAGACCATCGCCGCGCTCATCACTGCGGTGGGTACCAACGTGGGCGATGACTTCAACATCGACAAGGCGCGCTACCACAAGATCATCATCATGACCGATGCCGATGTCGATGGTGCGCACATCCGCTGCCTTCTGCTCACCTTCTTCTACCGCTTCATGCCCGACATGATCCGTGCCGGCTACATCTACATCGCCCAGCCGCCACTCTACCGTCTCGCGGTGGGGCGCAAACACACCTACCTCTACTCCGACGATGCACTCCGTCTTGAGGTGGACAAACTCGGCGAGGGAATCAAATACACCGTGCAGCGCTACAAGGGTCTTGGTGAGATGGATCCCGAGCAGCTGAGTGAGACCACGATGAAGCCGCAGGGTCGTACGCTGCTGCAGGTGAGCATCGAGGATGCCGCCGCCGCGGAACGCGCCGTGTCGGAGCTGATGGGTGACCAGGTGGAGTACCGCAAGGAATTCATCCAGAAGCATGCCAAGGATGTCCGTTTCCTGGATATCTAGCAAGAGACGACGCAGAGAGTAAGGAAGGAGACATCCGTGGCAGATACCAAAGAGATCGATTTCTCCGGTAGCATCGTGAAGCCGGCCGAGCTCGGCCCGGAGATGCGCACGTCGTTCCTGGAATATTCCATGAGCGTCATCGTGAGCCGCGCGCTGCCTGATGTGCGCGACGGCCTCAAGCCCGTCCATCGCCGCATCCTGTATGCGATGAACGATATCGGTCTGGTTCCCACCAAACCCCACAAGAAGTCCGCGCAGGCCGTTGGTGAGATCATGGGTAAGTACCACCCCCATGGTGACGCGGCGATCTACGACACCCTGGTTCGCTTGGCGCAGGACTTCAGCATGCGTGTGCCGCTGATCGACGGTCACGGTAACTTCGGTAGTGTGGATGGCGACCCGCCAGCCGCCATGCGTTACACCGAGGCGCGTTTGCAGAAGGGCGCCATGGAGATGCTGCGCGACCTGGATAAGGACACCGTCGACTTCGTGCCCAACTACGATGAGTCCCTGACCGAGCCCAGCGTGCTGCCTGCTCGCTTCCCCAACCTGTTGGTGAATGGCTCCAACGGTATCGCCGTGGGTATGGCGACCAATATCCCGCCGCACAACCTGGGTGAGGCCATCGATGCCACCTGCATGCTCATCGACAACCCCGAAGCCACTGTTGACGACCTCATGACCGTGATGCCCGGCCCCGACTTCCCCACGGGCGGCACCATCATCGGAAAAGAGGTCATCCGTGAGATCTACGAGACGGGCCGTGGCTCGATCGTGGTGCGCGCGAAAGCGCATCTGGAGCAGACGAGTACCGGCAAGACCCGCATCATCGTGACCGAGCTGCCCTACACGGTGAACAAGGCGAAGTTGCATGAGAAGATCGCCGAGCTCGCACGCGACAAGAAGCTCCCGGAGATCGTGGGCATCCGCGACGAGTCCGACCGCAAGGGCATGCGCCTGGTCATCGACCTGCGCAAGGATGCCATCGCACAGGTGGTTCTGAACAAGCTCTACAAGCACACCAACATGCAGAACACCTTCGGCGCCATCATGATCGCGCTTGTGGACGGCGTCCCCAGGACCCTGTCCCTCAAGGAGATCCTGCATCACTACATCAAGCACCAGGAAGACGTCATCGTGCGTCGCACCCGCTTCGACCTGAAGAAGGCCGAGGAGCGTGCCCACATCCTGGAAGGTCTCATCATCGCTCTCGACAACATCGACGAGGTCATCCACATCATCCGCAGTTCGAAGGATGACCGCGAAGCCGGCGAGCGCCTGATGGCCCGCTTCGGACTCTCCCAGGCCCAGACCGACGCCATCCTGGAGATGCGCCTCAAGCGACTCACCGGCTTGGAGCGCGACAAGATCGAGACCGAGCTCGCCGAACTGCTCGAGAAGATCGAGTACTACAAGCAGGTGCTCGCCAACGAGTGGATGGTGCTCGACATCATCAAGAGCGAACTACAGGATGTGAAGGCGCGCTTCAACACCCCGCGTCGCACGGAGCTCACCGGCGTTGCCAAAGAGCTGGACGTCGAAGACCTCATCGCCGATGAGGACATGGCCGTCACCATCACCCACGCCGGCTATGTCAAGCGACTGCCCGTGGTTACCTATCGCCAGCAGAAACGCGGCGGCAAGGGCCTGCAGGGCGTGAACCTGAAGGAAAGCGACTTCGTGGAGCACCTGTTCATCGCGAACACCCACGATTACATCCTGTTCTTCAGCACCAAGGGCAAGGTCTACCGCCTGAAGGTGCATGAGCTGCCCACCGGCACCCGCCACTCCCGCGGTACCGCCATCGTCAATCTGCTGCCCTTCGAGGGAGGGGAGAAGATCGCCGCGGTCTTCACCACCAAGGACTTCCCCGAGACGGAATACCTGGTCTTCGCCACCGAGCACGGCATGGTCAAGAAGACGGACATGAGCCAGTACAACCGCAGCCGCCGCGATGGCATCATAGCCATCAACCTGCGTGACGGCGACAGCCTGACCACGGTCCGTCGCGTGACGGCTGGCCAGAAGCTCATCCTGGTGAGCAGCGCTGGTAAGGCCATCAAGTTCGACGAGAGCGAAGTGCGTCCCATGGGCCGCGACACGAGCGGCGTGCGCGGCATGACCGTGACCGACGGCGCCAAGGTCCTTGGCCTGGAGGTTGAGGAGCCCGGCAGCAGCCTCTTCGTCATCACGGATAAGGGCTACGGTAAGCAGACCTCGCTCGACGAGTACCCGGAGAAGCACCGCGGTGGCCAGGGTGTCTACACCATCACCATGACGGATCGCAAGGGTCATCTTGCTGCGATGAAGGTGGTGCGCCCCACCAACGAGCTGATGATCATCAGCGAGGAAGGCGTCATCATCCGCGTCAAGAGCGACGACATCTCGCGTTTGGGTCGCGCGACCCAGGGCGTCAAGGTCATGAACATGACGGGCAAGGACCGCGTGAGCGCCATCGCCCGCGTGACGGCCGAGAACACCAAGAAGCGTAAGAAGAGCACGACGATCCTGGACGGTCAGGAGGCTCTGCTGGCGGAGGATCCCGAGACCCTGCGCCTGAACGCGCTGTCCGGTGCTGACGACGACATCGACGAGGAGGATCTGCTCGACGAGATCCTGGGCGAAGGCCTGGAGGACTAGTGACCGGAGCAGCGAATGGTATCCGCGGCGTGCTCTTCGATCTGGACGGCACGCTGGTGGACACCTACCAGCTCATCCTGGAGACATTCAAGGTGGTGACGCGCCGCAGGTTGGGGCGCGTCATCCCCGATGAGGTTCTCATGTGCAAGGTGGGGCAACCACTTGCGATCCAGTTCCTAGACTGGTTCCCGCCCGAGGAAGTCGAGAGTTGCGTCGCCGAGTACCGCGAGCTCAACTTCGCTCTGCATGACCGCTACATCAGCTGCTTCCCCGGTGGGCGCGAACTCATGGACGCGCTCCACTCCAGGGGGCTGAAGGTGGGCGTCGTCACTTCCAAGGGCGTCGTGGCCGCTACGCGTGCACTGCGCGATTTCGATCTATTCGAGCCGCTCGACACCATTGTGACGTCCGAGGACACGACGCGCTTCAAGCCGCTGCCGGACCCTGTGCTATTGGGTTGCCAGAAGCTGGGCCTCGAGCCCGCGGAGTGCATGTACGTGGGTGATGCGCCCTTCGATATCATGAGCGCGAATGCCGCCGGTGCCGTGAGCGTCGCAGCACTCTGGGGCATGTTCCCAGCAGACGTGCTGCGTGCCGAGAACCCCGCCTATGAGGCGGAGTCGCTGCCCGCGATCCTCGGGTTACTGGGGTAAGCGCCGCTTCTGCTTACGATAGCGCAGCACCTTCGACAACACGTGCAGCACCTCGAGCCCGCCCAACGCCACGCCCAACCATATGAGCGCCTGCCATGCCGCCGCGGAGTTGTCGACGAGCTGAGCGTACTCGTTGGCACTCGCCACATAGCGCTTATCCGCTACACCATCGCCGTCGAAGTCGACGGCCATCCGCGTGGGCGCATCGGCGGTCCCGGCTTGCGTGACGATCTGCGTCATGGGTCCGATCTCGATGTCGCTGAAGTGGCGCATATCGGTGTATTCACCCTCGTCGTCAACGTAGCCGATCGTGTAGTCCATCGTCCCTGACCCGGTTCCGCTGATCGTGATCTCGTACTCCGGGCCCTCGCGCAAGCGCAGGACCTTCACCAAGTCGCCGCCGTCACCGCCCTCGCCATCAGCGGGAAGCTCGAAGGTGAGCGAGCCGAACGACGTCCTGACCGCCTTCGTCGTGTTCACAGACGACAACACCTCGCCGTTGCACTCGACCGTCACGTCGACTGGGCAGGCGATGCGGGAGTAGCTGAAGCGCACACCATTCGCCATGTCCGCGATGTCCGCGAAGAAGTACTGCAGCGATTCCGCGTCATCCACCTCGAAGTGGCACGCCTCGCTCGCGACGGACGCCAGCAGACGCTGACCCCGCTCTTTGTCCGCATCCTTCATCTTGCTGAAGAAACCCAGCGTATAGATGCGGTAGCCCTTGCTCTTCAGGTTGTCCGCGAGCGTGATGATCTGCTCGTCGGTCATGCCGTTCTCGGGGTGGCCGTCGGTCATGAGCACGATGATCTTCTTCCGGCCATTATGCGAGCTCAGCAGCTCGTCCGCTTTCTGCAAGGCGGCGCCGATGTCGGTGCCACCGTTCGCATTCAGCTTCTTGGCGTGCAGTTCGATTGTGTTCTGGTTCGTCACGAAGAGCGAGGGCGTCTCCGGCTTGCCGTTGAACGGAAGGACGCAGATGCTGGTGTCGCCCACGAGAGCGGTCGTACCAAAGCGCGCCGCCGCAGCTTTCAGCTCATCGATGGGCTCGCCCTGCATACTGCCGGAATCATCGAGCACAAGCACGATGTCACGCGCGGCGCTCGCGGTCTCGAAGTCGTTCTCTTCGAGCATGTCGTTGGCGACGGCATAATAGTAGCCCGCCTGGGTGTGGTTGTCGTATTCGTGGTCGCCGCTCGTGAAGAAGCCCGTGTAGTCGAAGGGGATGATCTTCATCTGGCCGAGCTTCTCATCCCAAGCGTCGCCACCATGCGCAGGGTGATAAGCGCTGTAGTCTCCAAGATGGATACCCTTGCCGTGGGGGCCGTAGGTGTCGTAGTAGTTGAACACGTTCCAGATGCGGTTGTAGGTGCTGTTGCCCTTATCCTTCGAATCCGGATTGAGGGAGTTCAAGGCGCCGAAGGTGTACGCCCACACGTCACGGCCCTGATCGATGAGGACGCCTGCCGCCAAGTTCGCCGCGGCACCACCAAGGCTGTAACCGCACACGAAGTAGAGCGCGGATCCGCTGTCGATCCCGTGCGCTCGCTCGTACGAGTCGAGGCCATCCAGGATGTTGCTCACGTACTCGTTGTAACCATCATAGGAGTCGAAACCCTGGACCTTGCGCTTCGCAACGGGGTCCATCGCGCCAAAGCCCGCCGCATCCTTCCCCTCACGGGTGGTCTGGGTGCCACGACAGGTGATCACCACGACGGTCCGCTGCTGACCGTTGATCTCAAGCTGCGTGCTCGCGATGGAGAACGCGAAGTCCTCGTCACGCGACCACTCGAAGGAGTCGTCGTTGTACGACCCGTCGCCCTTGGACGCGCGCGCCTTGTCGTTGTAGGGGTAGCTGTAGAGTGTGATGGAGTCGGGGGAGAAGCCCAGGTCAAGGTAGGCGTCGACGATGTACTGGCCATAGCCCGTGTTGTTCTCGCCGGAAGCTGCGCACAGAGCGGCGCCCAGCATCGCCAGGTCCTTGTTATAGGCTGTCGGGTCGCCTTCGAACAGGGCGCCACCCCAGTTGACTTGGGCCTTGCCAGCGGTGAAGGTGGGGTCGTTCGACTTGTAATCGTCGCCGTAGGTGATGGTCTTGGTTTCAAGACTGCCGGCAGCCGCGGGCTCAGGCGCGAACGCGATGAAGCAGGTGATAAGCGCTGCGACGAGCGCGAGTCCAACCAGGACGCTACGGGAGAGGATCCTGTTCATCGCACGCCTCCTTCGTTGGTGGCATGCTTCTTCGCGAGGATCTTCGCGATGATCAGCGTCACGGCGGCCACGAGGGGAGGCCACAGAGCTTCGAGCGAGATGCTCGAAGCGGAGGAGAGCGCTTCCCCGATGGCCTTCGCAAGGTCCAAACCCACCTGTGGCGGCATCGCCGCATCGATGAAGCGCGGCGCCACGAAGATGAGCGCCAGGAGCGTGGTTGCGACGAATCCCTCGACGATCGAGCGCACGAGTTTCTTGGGGAGGCTGCGCCGCAACACGCCCTCGACGCAATTCTCGAAACCGAACAGGCACAGCACGCAGGGGATCAGGAGCAGCAGCGCGAAGCCCAGCACGACGATTCGGATGATCTTCCCGTCGTAGAGCGAGAGGGCGGCGACGAGCGGATTGATTCCGCCCACGAAGCCCCGCACTGCCAGGACGATGCAAGTGGCGAACGCGAGCGCACCCACGATGCAGAAGAAGTAGGGGACGGCGTGCTTGAGCCGCGTGGTGGGAGCGGCCGGCAGCGTGACCGGCGCCGCCTTACCCGCAGCTCTACGCGCAGCACGCTTCCTCGATGCGGTGATCACAAAGCCGCAATCGCCGCAGAACCTCGCATCGTCAGGAAGATGCGCACCGCACTTGGGACAGAACATGGCTACTCCTCACTCGTACAAGGCGGCCAACGTAAGCAGCACATACAGCTGAGAATCGATGTCATCACTGAAGCCGGATCTGGAAACGAAACCCAGGCGGTAGAAGTCGATGTCGAGCCCTCGAACCTGCTCCTCTTCTTCTCGAATGACGGCGGAACCGACTGGGGAATCACTGAATTTGCACTCATATGCCGTGAAGCCATTCCGGTCCCTTGTGACCACATCGAACTGCCGGTTCACTTTCGCACGGGCATCGTCGAACGAATACGTCCCCACCTCGAAGACAGGAGGGCTTATCCTATGCAGTCTGCTCAGCCGAGCGATCGCCTCGCCAGCGATTTCCTCGAAACGCGATGGAAGATAGACCGCCTCGAGGTCGTGTCGTACGAACTCCTCGAAGAAATCGTGCGGGTCCATGACATTGCGCTCGTCGATGAAGCGGAAGACATAGCGATAATAGAAGTGGACCAAGTTGTCACCGAACGCATAGAAGGTGCGCTTCCTGTTGCCCTTCGCATTGATGGGCTCCACCTTGCGCAAGATACCCATGTCCGTCAAACGTTTGAGAGCGTAGAGGGGACGCGCCTGCTTATCCTGCGACAAGCGTGCGACTATATCGCTGTATTTGACGACTCCGCTCCCCACCAGTTCTATCACAGTGTTGAGATCCGCGAGCTTGTTCGTCTCATTCAAAAGCATCTCGCTTATCTCATGCTCCAGAATCGAATCCTTGCGGACCACCAGATCAAGGATGTTCTCGATTGCGGTTCGCTCCGGGTCGATCAGGGAGTTGAAGTACGGCATGCCGCCGAACACCGCATACATAAGGACTTTGTCGCTCAGGCTGTAATCAGGGTAGAAGAGCGAAGCCGTATGGTAATCGAACGGGAGCAAGCGAATGATATGGGTGAAACGGCCGTAAAGCGGCGAGCCTGCATCGATCAACCCCACCATGATATCGACATAGCTTCCCGAAAGGACGAGTTTGAGCGTGCTCTCATGTCGATGCGCGTCTATGGCGATGGAGATACTGGAGTCGACGGTCGGGTCTTCTTTCAAAAGGAACGAGAGCTCATCGATGACGAATACCAGTCTCTGGGTCTTGGCGCGTGTGAAGACCGCCTCGAGAAGAGCGTCGAATGACGCGAAAACATAGTCAGCCGGGAGGCCAAGCGCTGCCGTCACCCTCGCGGAAAGATGACGAAGATTCACCGCGGCGCTGGCACGCTTGCACTCGCAAGAGATCACCAGCGCGTCGTTGGCAAGCGAAAGGGCGTTCCTGATGAGCTCGGTCTTGCCAACACGACGGCGACCATACAAGAGGACAGCCTCGAAACCGTCGCTCGAGAACGCTTTCCCAAGTTCGTTGAGCTCCTGCTCTCTTCCGAAGAACCGCATCGATGTACTCCTGAACAACGAATTCGTCAGCAACCAAGGAGCATTCTAATAGATGCGTCATTTTTATGCAAATTTTTTTGCGTCAAATCTTTTTGTATGAAATTGTAGAGTCCAGCATGGGATAAGCGCAACGACAAGGGAGCGCAGTGCTTATCCCAGGGCTATTCGTACAGACGACCGAAGATGTACGCCCCACGCGATGGGTTGTCGTAGATCTCATATGCGTAACGGTTGCTTGCCGTGTGGAGCGTCGTATCAAGGAGGGTATCGTCAGGGTAAGAGCGCACAGCCACATTTCCCGCCTTGTCGAAGGTGATCGTTTCTGAGCCATTACCAGCATCAAGCACGATCGTTCGTCCAGCACGATCAGCCCGACCGGGGCATTCATTCGCGTAGTATGTCTTGAAACCATTGCCCGAAGTGATCCTCTTGAGCTGGCCGTTCTTGGTGAATGTCGCACGATATGATGCCGAGGGAATGGAAGGCCAGACCCAAGCTGCGTCTGATAACTGAACGAGTCCGGGGAATTGAGCAGAATGCTCCAGGAAGCCCGCCAGGAGAAAGAAGGCAGACGCATACTCATCATTGAAGATGGAAACCGCGTAGAGAGCGGAAGAGAGGCTGTCGGAATCGCCGTAGTACTTGTAATCCACAGTCAGGGAGCCCACGCGAGGATACAAGACGGTCGAGGTTGCAAGACGACCTCTTGAATCGAGGGTGTTGATGATCTGGAAAGACTGGTCGTCTCCCGAACCCGAGGAGGTTACGTTTGCCCAGTGAATCGTCATAGACTCCAGGAAACCGTCTGGGCTGTATTCGTAGGAACACTTCGAAACGTCGGCACCATGATAGGCGATCTCGACGAGGTTGCCTTGGGCGTCGCGGACATATCGATTGCCACTGGGGCTAGCGGATTGCCACCCCGTGGATTCATTGACGTCACTCACCACCAGATACAAAGGCTCTGTCTGGCTGCTGGAGGGCGCAGGATGCGTGCAAGCGGAGATGCAGCTGGTGATAAGCGCGAGGGCGATGGCGGCGACAAGCCCGATTACGGGGCGGCGGCGTTTTCTGGGCTCGGTCATGCTTCCTCCTTCTCGAATCTGGCCCGGCGCACAGGACCGATTGCGGGAGCAGAACCCCTGCTGTGGTCACACAGCATGATACATATCCCCCCCCCCGCAATGGAAGAGCGTAGCACTTATCCCACGTCACCCGAACAGATACATGATGAAGGTGGGGGAGGAGTGGTCGTCCTTGCTCCCGTCACCGAGTTGGCCCTCCCGGTTGGCGCCCCACATCCAGAGCGAACCATCCTTTTTGATGGCGGCGGGATGAGCGTCGCCCAACGAGACCTGCACCACGTCGTCCATCAACTTCGCGGGCTTCGCGCGCGTTTCCGTGTCCGCATTCCCAAGCAGGCCCCAGTTGATGCCCGCGGGGCCGACGTTGTCGCCCCAGGTCCACAGCGAACCATCCTTCTTGATGGCGGCGGAGTGGTACGCGCCCAGCGACACCTGCGTCACGTCATCCATGATCTTCACGGGTGTCGCGCGATTCCGATAGCTGCCATCGCCCAGTTGGCCGCGGTCGTTACTGCCCCACATCCACAGGGTTCCGTCCTTCTTGATGGCGGCGCAGTGGTATTCGCCCACCGACACCTGTGCCACGTCGTCCATGACCTTCACCGGGGTGGTGTTCTCCATCCACGTCTTGCCGTTTCCCATCTGACCTTCGGCCCCATAGCCCCACATCCACAAGGAGCCATCGGCTTTGAGGACGGCGGTGTCGTATGCTCCCAACGAGACCTGAGCGGGGAAGGAGTCGCCCGACCAAGCGGATGCCATCTTCATGGCCGCATAGGCATCGAGCATCCCGTAACCCTCGTAATAAGGGATGTTCGAACTCGCGTATGAATAGGTGCCACTCGCTGTGTTGCAGATGGCGGCCTTGACTTGCGGGCCGGTGAGATCGGGGAAGGCACTCCAGATGGCTGCTGCCACGCCGGTCACGTGGGGCGCCGCCATGGATGTGCCACTCATGCTGCCGTAGCTGCTGCGATACCATCTC